>JACDGR010000473.1:542-2481 GCA_013821525.1 Actinomycetota bacterium | reverse complement strand
CCCAGAGGGCGAGGTCACTCCTCAGGATCCTGCACATCTCGACAAACGCCGTGAAAAGCGTAAGCGTCGTGGCGTGAAACCTGTTGAGGCGAGTTCGGATGTGGAGTGGGAATACGTGGGCGCTGAGCTGGGGGACAGCCGACTGCGTCAGCGATTGGTTCAGGTCGCGAAGGCGCTGGATTTGGAGCCGGGCGCCAGCATTCCCGACGCGATGGAGACTGACGCGGCGCTTGAGGGCGCGTATCGATTTCTGGGCAACGAGTCGGTGACGCCTGACGGGATTTTAGCTGGTCACTTTATCGAAGCGGCCGCCCGCGCGGAGACTGAGAGCTGGGTTATCGCCGTGCACGACACGTCGTTGTTCAAATTTGGAGAGACCGGTACACGGACGGGCCTGGGTCACCTTCACGGGAAGACAGAAGGCTTTCTGGGACACGTCTCGCTGCTGGTGGCACCGGGCGAGACCAGGCGTCCGCTTGGAGTTCTGTCGCTGCAGACGATCGTTCGCGAGCAACCAAAGAAGCGAGCTAAGGGAGAAAAACGCAAAAGACCTGCGTTCGAAATGCGGGAGTCCCAGCGCTGGTTGCGCGGTGTCGAAGCAACCGAGCAGCGCCTTGCTGGCTCGAGCCCCGTCGTTCACGTCATGGATCGCGAGGGTGATTCCTTCGACTTGTGGTCCGCACTCGCGGCTCGAGGAAGTCGGTTCGTCATCCGAAGCAGTCACGATCGACGGCTAAAAGAGGGAAAAATCTCCAACGCTCTCAGCCGAGTTCAAACGGTCGTCGAGCGCACGGTTGCGTTAACGAAACGGCCAAACCAGAAAATAGAATTCAATCAAGGGCGATACCCGCCTCGTAACGCGCGCCTCGCAAAACTGGCCATTGGAGCCGCGAAGCTCACCCTTCCTCGCCCTGCGGGGGCGGCCCCCGGCTGTCCGGAGACGCTCGACCTCAATTTCGTTTACGTGCGAGAAGTCGAAACGCACGGTGGAAACGCCCCCGTCGAATGGACGCTCGTGACGACGGAACCCGTCCAAACAAGCGCAGAGATCGAGCGAATCGTCGATATCTATCGCTCGCGTTGGACCATCGAAGAGTACTTCAAGGCAATCAAGACCGGTTGCGCCTACGAAAAGCGACAGCTCGAGAGCTTTGAGTCGCTGGTCAACGCGCTAGCGATCTTCATTCCGATCGCTTGGCGCCTTTTGCTCGTGCGTACGCTATCTCGAGACCTCTCCGACGAACCTGCCCTTCAAGCGCTGACCCCTGATCAGCTCGAGGTGCTGGCCGCGTTCAGCCACAAGCGCCTTCCCAAAAATCCGACCGTGCGAGAGGCGATGCTCGCTATCGCGTCTCTGGGAGGGCACATCAAGAACAACGGCGATCCCGGCTGGATTGTGCTCGGCCGCGGCTTCGAAAAGCTCCTCGCCTACGAATTGGGCTGGCAAATGCGCGCAAAACGCGACTTGTGATCAATCATGAGGAGACTTCTTGCCCTCGTCGCCGCGCGCTCACACGATCTGCAGACGGCGGAAGACGCATTGGCAGAAGCCTTTTCTGCCGCGCTGACCTCGTGGCCGCGCGACGGCGTTCCAGAAAAGCCAGAAGCGTGGCTCTTCGCCTGTGCGCGGCGCCGGCTCATCGACGGAGCGCGGCGCGCGCGTACCGCACGCGCTGCGGTCGACGTACTTTCCATGCTGAGTGAAGAGCTCGTTTCCCAGATACAGGAGCTTCCCGACGAGCGGCTCAAACTACTTTTCGTGTGCACGCACCCAGCTATCGACGCGAGTGTACAAACACCTTTGATGCTGCAGGTAGTGCTCGGGCTCGACACCGCTCGGATCGCGAATGCTTTCTTGGTTTCGCCGTCCGCGATGAGTCAGCGTCTGGTACGAGCCAAGAGCAAGATTCGCGACTCAGGAATGGCATTTTCAGTGCCC
>JACDGR010000473.1:0-532 GCA_013821525.1 Actinomycetota bacterium | reverse complement strand
ACCTGCCCCAGCGGGCTCGGGCGGTGTTGGACGGGATCTACGCGGCTTTTGGCGCAGCGTGGGACGATGCGACCAGCGGTGACACGACGCTTCGAGATCTCGCCGAAGAGGCGCTATTTCTTGCCCGGCTGGCGTCGACTTTGTTACCACAGGACGCCGAAGCGCACGGCCTCGTGGCGTTGATTCTCCATTGCGAAGCACGTAGGCCAGCACACCGCACCGCGGACGGAAGCTTCGTCCCGCTTTCGCTTCAAGACGTCAGCTTGTGGAACCGCTCATTCATCGAAGAAGCGGAGCGCGTGCTCGCGGTCGCATCGTCTTATGCCTCTCTCGGGAGGTATCAACTCGAGGCTGCGATTCAGTCGGCGCATGCCGAACGCATCATGACGGGGCGTACCGATTGGAACGCCATCTTGCACCTCTACAACGGGCTATTTTTGCTGGCACCGACGACGGGGGCCCGGGTAGCTCGAGCAGCGGCGGTGCTGGAAGCGCTGGGCCCCAAAGAGGCATTGAGGGCGCTGGACGGCAC
>JACDGR010000472.1 GCA_013821525.1 Actinomycetota bacterium | reverse complement strand
CCCCAGAACGGAGTCGACGAACAGGCGTGTGACCGCGCCGAGCAGCTGGGCGTCGTAAGCCAAGCGCGCGCGCAGTGGGTGCGGCAGCGTAAACACCCACTGCCGGAGCGGCACCGGTGGCAGCACGTGCTCGAAGGTCCATACAGACTGCAGGTTGTCGCTCCAGCAACGGGTTGGGAAGTGCGAGAGTGACGTTGGCCGTCCACCCGCGCTTCGGCGAGGAGGTAGCCGTGGTCTCCGTGCACGGCCGGAACGGCGTGCGGGTGGAGACGGTAGACGAGCAACTGATGTTCCTGCCAGTGGCGTGGACGACGCTGCGTCCCCGGGCTGAACCGCTTGCGGTGAAGGGGCGTACGGTGCTTCTGGCCCCAGAAGCGCTGCGCGAGCTGGTTGCCTGGGTCGCCGCTCGGGCACCGGAGGCGCAAGCACACCACGGCAGGAATGGCCAAGAAGTTGGCCGCTTCGATAAGGACATGGAGAATCGCGTTCTCGATGGCGGTCTCTCCGACGACCCGGCGGATCAGCGAGAAAAAAGCGGAGGCGTTGACGCCCGACAGGGCGAGCGCTGCTCACCCCGCGGTGACTCGGCTGCTGCCGTGGTGGGGCAAGCTGGTTCACCAAGTGCTCACCGAGAGCAACGAGAGCGAGGCACACGATGAACGGCAAGATCAAGTCGCTCCACCTCGAGCGGCAGGCGTACGTCTACATCAGGCAGTCGACGAGCGCGCAGGTTCACGAGAACGTCGAATCGAAGCAAAGACAGTACGCACTGGCTGAGCGCGCCGTCTCGCTGGGCTGGGCTCGAGAGGCGGTGCAGATCGTCGACGAGGACCAGGGCAAGAGTGGATCGAGCGCTCAGGGTCGAGACGGCTTTGCTCGACTGGCGAACGATGTGGCTCACGGCAGGGTGGGAGCGGTCTTCGCGATCGAAGCTTCGCGTCTAGCTCGCTCGTCGCAGGACTGGCAGCGACTGCTGTCGCTGTGTTCGGTGGCGCACGTCGTGGTCATCGACGAACAGACGGTCTACGACCCGAGCCATCGCGATGACAAATTGCTACTCGATCTGAAGGGCGCGATGTCCGAGCAGGAGCTGCACTGGCTATCGCTGCGTCTGGCTGGGGGACGGCTCAACAAGGCGCGGCGAGGAGAGAGCTATGTAACGCCGCCGACCGGATACGTCTGGGGAGGCAAGGGCCTCGAGCTGGACCCCGACGAATCCGTGCGCAGCGCCGTCGCCCTTATCTTCGAGCGGTTCTCCGTGGAGCCAAGCGCACGCGCGATTCTTCGATGGGCACGCAAGACGCACTTTCTGATGCCCAAGCGGGATCGAGTCACGTCGGAGGTGGTGTGGAGGCCGCTGGGAAACATTCGGCTGCTCAATATGCTTCACAACCCCGCGTACGCAGGTGTGTATGCTTTCGGTCGGCATCCGGTGAAGACGGTCCTCGTCGATGGCGAGATCCGCAAGGTCAGGGTTCGACTCGTCGAGCCCGCCGAGTGGTCTGTTCGGATTGACAAAGCGCACCCGCCGTACATCTCATGGGAGGCGTACATGACCAATCAGGAGAAGCTTTTGCAAAACGCTTCGCGAGCGGGACGCACAACGCGAGGAGCACCTCGGCAGGGTTCCGCGCTACTCGCAGGCATCGCGATCTGCGGCCGATGCGGTCGCCGGATGAGTGCGCACTACGACGCGCGCGGGCCGTGGAGCTACACCTGCTACGGCGACGGCAGCAAGGGTGAGCAGCGGTGCTGGGCTGTCGCGGGCCCTCCGATCGATCGCGCCGTCGAGCAGCTCTTCCTCGAAACCATGGTACCGAGCGAGCTCGATCTCAGCCTCGCGGTGGAAGCGGAAGTCAAGCAGCAGGCCGACTCGCTCGAGAAGGCGTGGCGAGCTCGCATCGAGCAGGCTCGCTACGAAGCACGTCGAGCGGAGCGACGCTACAAGGCGGTCGATCCGGACAACCGCGTCGTCACCCGGACACTCGAAAGCGACTGGGAGCAACGGCTGCACGACCTCGCCGTGGTCGAACAACAGTACGCCGAAGCGCGACGTGAAGCGCGGATCGAGCTCACTTCGCAGGACCGAGATCGAATCCGTCAGCTTGCACGAGACCTTCCCGCGGTATGGAAATCGCCAACGACGGTCGCGGCGGATCGAAAGGCGATGCTCCGCCTCGTCATCGAGGCGATCGCGGTGCACCCTGTAGACGTGCCACAACGCACGACGAGGATCCGGGTGCAGTGGAGCAGCGCTGCCGTCACCGAGATCGTGATCCCCCGCCCCTGCGGGCAAGATTGCCGGGCGCAGGATCCGAAGGCGATCGAGCGCATCCGCGAGCTCGCCGCCGCCGGGCTCCGCGACGACGAGATCGCCGAGCAGCTCAATACCGTGAGCGTGCGCACGAGATCTGCGGGGCTTCGGATCAAGATGATTGCGGGACGCGCCGCGTCGTAGCGTTGAGCCAGGACACCTTCGATG
>JACDGR010000069.1 GCA_013821525.1 Actinomycetota bacterium | reverse complement strand
TGACTCAGCGGCTCGCCGCGTCGCGGGAGGCGGAGCGCGCGTTCCTGCTCTCGGTCAGCCATGAGTTCAAGACGCCCCTGACCGCGATTCGCGGGTACGCCGAGGGGCTCACCGAAGGGGCGTTCGGGCCCGACGAGGCGGGGCGCACGATCACGCTCGAGGCGGGCAGGCTCGAGCGCCTCGTGCGCGATCTGCTCGACCTCGCACGCATGAACCGCAGTGCGTTCGCCGTGCGCAGCGAGCTTGTCGACCTCGCAGACGTCTCGCGCGAGTCCGTCCGGCGCCACGAGGCGTCCGCCCGGGAATTTGGCGTCGAGCTGATGGCGACCGGGGCCGAGGCGTGGGTGACCGCCGACCAGGATCGTCTGCTCCAGGTGGCGTCGAACCTCGTCGAGAACGCGCTTCGGGAGACACCCGCGGGTGGCCGCGTCACGGTGTCGGCAGGCGACGGCACCCTGAGCGTCGCGGACACCGGTCATGGCATCCCGCCCGAGGACGTGCCGCACGCGTTCGAGCGGTTCTACCTCTACGACAAGATCGGCAAGGACCGCCCGGTCGGTAGCGGCCTCGGACTCGCGATCGTCGCCCAGCTCGCGCGGGCTATGGGAGCGCGGGTGAGCGTCGAGTCCACCCCCGGTGAGGGAACGACCTTCGTCGTCGCCTTCGACCCGTCGTAGGCAGCTCTTCAGGGATGCAGCGACGAGGTGTCGACGACCTCGAAGTCGCTGCCCGTCAGCGTGCCGAGCGCATGCAGCTGGTCGTTCGACCAGTGCGGGCTCGGGGCGCCGCTGACGTACCAGTCTGAGCCGTTGTCGGCGACGATCATCCCGTAGGTCTTCATCGCCTGCGCGACGATCCGGGCCTGCCGTGGCAGGTGCGAGATGTCGATGCTCGCCTTCAGGCGCACCCGCAAGCCCATCGGCGGCAGCGCCGCGTCGGTTGCGTTCGATGCGTAGTGGCGGGCCGGGTAGATGTAGGCGCGTCGCGTCTCTCGGACCGTGAACCGCAGCGCGTGATCGATGCGGCCCGTGGCCGCGTCCCCGTCCCAGCGGGCGAGCCCCGGCAGGATCGGAAGCCCCGCGGCGTCGGCGGACGTCCAGCCCGCCGGCCTGAGCGCGTTCGTGCGCAGGTTCCAGATCGCCCCCGAGCCGGCAGCCCAGCGCGAGCCGCCGACGCGATGCAGCGCGTACAGCTCGTAGAGCTTGCACGTGTCGCGATCGACGATCAGCGCATGCCGGTCGCCGTCCGCCGCCGCCGGAGCGCCTTCGATCGGAACGCTTGCCGGGATCGGGTACGGGCCGCGATCGCTCTCGTCGGCGTAGTCGAACGCGACGCGCGACTTCGGTGTCGTGGCGCCGCGCACGACGACATACGGGATGCCGATCCGTGAACCGTCGTAGAGACCTGAGCCGAAATCCGCGTGCACCCCGCCGGCGACGCCGATCGCGGCGATCGTGGCGTCCGATCCGGCGGCGACGGGCAGGCGATCGACAGGGCGATTCCAAACGCTCGTGGCAGGGAAGATCGGGCAGCCGCCAAGCCGTGGCGCTGCGGCCGGCGCAGCCGAGCCTGCCAGTGACAGGGTCAGCCCGGCGAGCAGCGTGACCCCGGCTAGGGCAAGGAGCTTCACGGTTGCAGGAGTACCACCGACCAGGCGTCGCCGCCTCGCCCGAACAGGTGACGTACGTGGAGCCGGTCGGGTTAGCGATGGCGCCAGTGACTCGGAAACACGTCGCCGGGCTCGAGAGCCCGAAGCCCTTGGACGAACGTTTAGGCGACTCTCTCCGAAAGGCAGGGTAGATTTCTGCGCCGGCGAACCTAAGATACGACGACAATGTCAGGAGATGCGCGGAGCTTTCGTCGGTCACCCGTTTCTTCGAGCTTCAGGCTCGAATTGACCAGCCGCGAGGCTGAGGTTCTTCAACTCGTGGCTGACGGCCTGATGAACAAACAGATTGCCCAGCGGCTCTACCTGTCGCCCGAGACGATCAAGTCCTGCGTCGACGGGCTGCGGATGAAGCTCGACGCCGTGAATCGCACACATGCCGTCAGCATCGGTATGCGCGAGGGCCTGATCCGCTAGCGACTTGCGGACGGCGCAGCCGCTTCACGGTTGCAGGAGTACCACCGACCAGCCGTTGCCGCCTCGCCTGAACAGGTGACGTTCGTGGAGCCGGTCGTCCCGGTGGCGCCAGAATTCGTAGCTCTCGGGGGTGAGCCGGAAGCCGCCCCAGCGGTCGGGCCGCTCGGGCTCCGTCGGCAGTGCGGCGACCGTGCGCTCGAGCTCGGCGCGCGCTGCGATCGGTTGCGACTGGCGCGAGGCAGCGGCGCTCCGCCTCGAGCCCGCGGGGCGCGATGCCCAGTAGGCGTCGGAGGCCTCGGCGGTCAGCCGTTCGACAGGCCCTTCGACGCGCACCTGGATCCCGGGACGGTGGAACAGGAGCGCCGCGTAGGGGTTGACGCCGAGGTCGCGTCCCTTGCGTGACTCGTAGTTCGTGAAGAACGTGAAGCCCTCGGCGTCTGCGCTCTTCAGCAAGACCATCCGCACCGACGGCCGCCCGTCGGCGTCTGCGGTCGCGATCGCCATCTCAGGCCCCTCGATCCAGACGTGAAAGAGGGCAAGCGGATCGCTGTCGGGTTCGATCGCCCTCACTCGGCCGGCTCGGGCACATCGCGCATCGACATGATCGGTGACGGCACGATCCAGAGAATGCCTGCAACCGCTCCGGTCGTGGCGATCCAGAGCGTCGGCCGGATCCCGATCGTCGACCCGAGGATCCCCGCGGTGATCGTCCCGAGCGGTCGCACACCGTAGTTGACCACCATGAACGCACCGGCGATGCGCGAGCGCAGCGGCTGCGGCACGAGGGCCGCGCTGATCGTCCCCGCGGTGATGTCGAGGATCATCACGCCGAACCCGGAACCGAACTCGGCGGTGAAGAGGAGGAGCAGGATGAGCCATTTCGGCCCGCCCGCGGCGGGCACGAGGATGATCGGCGCCGGGAAGAGGAAGCAGCCGAGTGCGAACGCGGGGCCGAGGCCGATGCGCTTCGTCAGTCGCCCGGTGATCAGTGACCCGGCGATCCCGCCGATCGCGCCGGCCCCGAGGACGAGCCCGAGGCTCGCAGGGCCGATGTGAAGCGACGTCGTCGCGTAGAGCACGAACAGTGCGAAGAATAAGAAGTTGAAGTAGTTGATCGTCGCGACACCGAGCAGCTCCGCCCGCATGATCGGCGACCGTCGGATCCAGCGCGCTCCGGCCAGCATCCCACCGTCGTCCTCATCCGGCACGGCTGGTTCGACCACTTTCATCCGCGCCAGGAAGAACGCCGACCAGAGAAACGACACCGCATCGACCGCCAGCGCATACGGCGCGCGCAGCACCTGAACGAGCACGCCGCCGGCGCTCGGGCCGGCGAAGTACGAGACTGCCCGGGTGCCGTTCAGGAGCGAGTTGCCCTCCAGGTAGTCCTCGCGCGCAACGACCACCTGGAACAGGCCGCCGTAGGCGACATAGAAGAAGACAGACAGGGACCCGGTCACGAACGCGACGACGTAGAGCTGCGCGAACGTCAGGTGGTGGAACGCGTAGGCGACCGGCACCGTCGCGACGGCGAGTGCGCGACCGAGGTCGGTCGCAAGCATCACGCGCCGCCGCCGACCCAGCCGGTCGACCCACGCACCGGCGTGTAGTGAGAAGAGCAGGTTCGGTATCAGGTACAGCGTCGTCAGGTACCCCATCTGCGCGGCGCCCGCGTGCAGCACGAGCACCGCGGTCAGCGGCAGCGCCAGCATCGAGACCTGGTCGCCAAGCAGCGACACCGTCTGTCCGCAGAAGAAGCGCCGGAACTCCGGGTTCGTGCGTAGGAGGGGTGGGATCACGATCTCGGCACCGCGCGCACTCCGACGTGGACGAAGCGGGCCGCGCGCGGAGTCTCGTCGCGCTCGCTCCGCTGGAACGGCCGGAGCACGGTCTGGATCGCCTGCGCGATCTCCTCGAGCTCTGCGGGTGTCGCGACGATCGTCGTCTGCAGGAACGCGGCCGCCTCACGCCAGGCGGCCGAGAACGACCGCTCGTTTTGCAGGTAGTCGGCGACCGCTTCGTCACTCACCTGCAGCAGCGCAGCGCGCGCGAGCGCGGAGGCTGCCTGGAACTCCTCGTCGGCCTCGGCGCCCGCGGCGAAGTCGACGCTCGCGACGCGAGCCCGCCAGCGGCGCTCGCGACCGTCGCTCGTCGGTACCTGCTCGACGAAGCCGTGCTTCGCAAGGGCCCGCAGGTGGTAGCTGCACGATGATGCGCTCTCCTCGACCTCGTCGGCGCACTCCGTCGCTGTCGAGTCTCCATGCAGCTGCAGGCGTGCGAGCAGGCGCAAGCGGGTCGGATGCCCGAGCGCCCGCAGGGCCGCGGCGGAGGTCAGCGGGGGTGAGGAGGGCGGCGGGGGCGGGTCGGGCGGCTGAGATGCGAAAGAGATTTTGTGAAAATACTCTTTCACATCTCGATTGTCAAAGAGCGATCGCGACCGCCTCGTCGAGTAGCACGCGCACCTTGCGTGTCAGCTCGTCGGAACTGAAGGGCTTCTGCAGGAACGCGATGCCCGGCTCGAGCACGCCGTGGTGGCCGATCGCAGAGTCGGTGTAGCCCGAGGTGTAGAGCACCTGGGTGCCGGGGCGCATGGCCGTGACCGCCTGGGCGACCTCCGGGCCGCTCATGCCCGGCATCACGACGTCCGTGACGAGCAGCTTGACGGGGCTCGTGTGCCGGCGCAGGAGCTCGAGTGCGGACGGGCCGTCGCCGGCCTGGAGCACGGTGTAGCCGCTCGTCTCGAGGATCTCGGCGACGAGCTGCCGCACGATCGTCTCGTCCTCGACGAGCAGGATCGTCTCCTCGCCGACGGCAGGCGGCCGCCTCGCCTCGGCGGGAGCGGTCTCGGTGGCGGGCGCCTCGACGCGCGGGAGCAAGACCTTGAACGACGACCCCATACCGGGCGCCGAGTCGACCTCGATCAGTCCGCCCGACTGGTCGACGATGCCGTAGACGGTGGCGAGACCGAGGCCGGTGCCGCCTTCCTTCGTCGTGAAGAACGGGTCGAATAGCTGCTCGCGCTCCTCGTCGGTCATGCCGACGCCGGTATCGGTCAGCCGAAGCTCAACGGACGAGCCCGTCTCGGTTTCGACGTTCGCCGTCTCGATCGTCAGCGAGCCGCCGTGCGGCATCGCATCGCGAGCGTTGACCGCGAGGTTGACGATCACCTGCTCGACCTGGGTCGGGTCGGCCCGGACGTTCCCGAGTTGCGGTTCGAGCAGGATCACCAGGTCGACGTCCTCGCCGATCAGGCGCCGCAAGAGGCTGTCCATGTCCGAGACGACCGCATTCAGGTCGAGGACGCGCGGCTGGAGCACCTGCCGGCGGCTGAACGCGAGGAGCTGGCCGGTCAGCGCAGCCGCGCGCGCTGCAGCCTTCTTGATCTCTTCGGCGTGGCGCCGCAGCCGCGGATCCTCGATGCCCGACGCGAGAAACTCGCTGTAGCCGGAGATCGCCGTCAGCAGGTTGTTGAAGTCGTGTGCGATCCCGCCCGCGAGCCGTCCGACCGCCTCCATCTTCTGCGCCTGCCGGAGCTGCGACTCGAGCTCCTTCTGCCGTGAGAGGTCTCGGACGACCGCGATGTGGCGGCCGGGCCGCACGTTCGCCGTCGCCACGAACTCGATCTGGCGCTTGCCGCCGTCAGGGCGGTGCAGCGTCACCTCGGCTTCCATGTGCCCGTCCTGCACGAACGACGACCACAGATCGGCGACAGGCTCGTCGGGGAGTAGCGCGTCGATCGTCAGCTCGACCGCCTCGGCGGGCGAGACGCCGAGCAGCTCCGCTGCTGCCTCGTTCGCGTCGACGATCCGACGGTCGTCCCTCGTGATCAGTGCGGGGACGACCGAGCGCGCGAACGTCGCCTCGAAGAGGAGATTCGCCTCGCGCTCCATGGAGATGTCCTGGACGTGCCCGACGGCGTACGCGGGCGCGCCGTCGAAGTCGAGCACGATCGACGTGCTCAGGTGCGCCCACAGCACGCTGCCGTCCTTGCGGAGGTACCGCTTCTCGCGCTGGAACGAGTCGATCGTGCCGGCGCGCAGCTGTTCTATGTACGCAAGATCGGTCGCGATCTCGGCGGGGTGGGTCACTCCCCGCACGCCGAGTCGCATCACCTCGGCGGTCGTGTAGCCGAGCAGGTCGGCGAAACGATCGTTGACCTGGATGTACGTGCCGTCCAGCCCGGTCAGATTCATCCCGACCGAGGCCGACTGGAAGGCGCTGCGGAAGCGCGACTCACTCTCCTGCAGTGCGCGGCGCGAGCGGGCGATCGCGGTCACATTCTCGAACGTCGCTGCGACCCGGTTGCCCGTGAGTGGAAATGCCTTCAGCGTGAAGACGCTCGGACGGATCCGGTCGTCGCCGTACTCGAGCTCGCCCAGGTCGACGAGCTCCTGCTTCTCGATCACCTTGTGGAACAGCTCGATCAGTTCCGGGCCGATCGCCGGCAGGATCTCCTGTTGCGTCTTGCCGACGATCTCCGAGGACGTGAGACCCGTCGCCTGCTCGCTCGCGTCGTTCGCGTACTCGAGGCGAAAGATCCCGTCATCATCGAGGCTCCAGATCCAGAGCCCGATCTGCATGTGCTCGACGACCTGATTGTGAGAGCGCAGCTCGTCGACGAGCCGGCGCCGATCGTCGAGCTCGGTTGAGTTGCGAATCACGGTGCCGACGAACTCGGCCATCAATCTCGTCGTCTCGACCGCCAGCTCATCGAAGGCGTGTGGCTCGGCGGCCATCACGGACAACACGCCGTACACCTCGTCCTCGCGGATCAGGGGCGCGCAGATCAGTGACCGGATGCCGACGCGCTCGGTCGCGGTGTGATCGACGCGCGAGTCGATCCGAGTGTCGGGCGAGTAGACCGCCTGACGTTCCTGCGCGGCGGCGCCGGAGATGCTGGCGTGGCGGTCAAGTCGCAGCCCGACGAACTGCGCTGCGATACCCGAGGTGAAGCGATAGACGGAGTGATCGCCTTCGAACCACTGGACGGCCGCGCCGTCAGCGCCGGCGAGCAGTTGGGCGCGCTCGGTGATCGTCGTCATCACGGCATCGGGATCGAGCTCGAGGCTCGAGATCTCCTGCTGCGTCGCGACGATCTCCTGCATGCGGACGAGGCTCATGCGTAGCAGTGCCTCTGCGCGCTTGCGCTCGGTCACGTCACGCAAGGTCGTGTGCACACGACCGTCGTCGAGCACGCGTGAGGAATATTCGAGCTGCAGCTCGGTGCCGTCCTGGCGGACGAAGGTGCGCTCGCCCCGCAGCTCGCGCTGCGTTCGCAGCTCGTCGTGGCGGGGGGGCATCGCGTCCAGATCACGGCGCGCAATGAGAGCGTCGGCGTGCATGGTGCGCAAGGCGTCGACGGGGTACCAGAGGAGGGCGGAGGCGGCGTCGTTCGCGTCGAGCAGGCGACCCTGCTCGTCGCTGACGAGGATGGCGTCTGCGGCCTGGTCGTGCAGGTCGCGGTAGCGGCGTTCGCTCTCGGAGAGTCGAGTGACGACCTCGGCGTTCCGGAGCGCGACCGCCGCACTCCGCGCAAGCAGCCGCACCGCCTCGATCGCGTGCTCGTCGAACGCCTGCTCGTCGGCGCTGCGCACACCGAGAATGCCGGCGGTGCGCCCGTCGTAGTCCACGGGGGCGAGGATGATCGCGCCCGCACCCGGCGTCAGGCAGCGTGTGACATCCGGCCCCTCGGAGGCGCGGAGGACGACCAGCGTTCCCTGATCGAGGCAGGCGCCGCCGAGCGTCTCGGCGAGCGGCAGCGTGAGGCCGTCGAGCGGGGCGTCTTTGCCTGCGGTCACCTTGAAGTGTGCGAGTTCCCCCTCGACCGTCGAGAGCGATGCGCCGTCAGCTTCCGGGATCGTCATCAGGCGGTCGACGATCCCGCGCATGACCGCGTCGATCTCGCCGGAGAGCGACGCCACCTCGAGCTGGCTCTCCAAGAGCTCCGTGAGAAAGCCGTTGCTCACGCGATCAGGCCGAGCCTCAGGGCGGTCGCGACTGCCTGGGTGCGGGTGGCTGCGCCAAGGCGGTCGCTGGCCTTGCGAAGATGCGTCCGCACGGTCTCGGAGCTGATTCCGAGCCGGCGGCCGATCTCCTCGTGCGGCAGCCCCTCCGCGAGCAGCCCGAGCACGTCGAGCTCCCGCTGTGTGAGCTTGCGGTTCGGGGCATCGTCACGCGCGAGCGCCGGATCGAGGTACGAGCCGCCCGCCAGGGCGGACTCCAGCGCGCGCACGAGATCCGCGAGTGGTGCCTCCTTGAGAACGAGTGCGACCGCTCCCGCCGCGAGGACTTCGGTCGCCAGTTGCTCGTCTGCTTCGGCCGTGTAGACCGCGATCTTGGTGACCGGCGACACCTCGTGGATCGCGTGAATCAAGTCGACGCCGGACATGCGGGGCATGCGGTAGTCGATCAACGCGAGCTCTGGGCGACACTCGGCGGCAAGCAGCACAGCGCGCCGTCCGTCAGGAACCGGGCCGACGACCTCGAACCCGTTCTCGCTCAGGTAGGCCGAGATGGCGACCGTCAGCGCGGGATGGTCGTCCGCGAGCAGACAGCGAGGATCGTTCATCTGATTCACCTCCAGGTGGGGCGGCGAATCGTGGCCGCGCTGATAGGACGGGATGCGCAGGCCCGCCGAGAGACCCAATACTGGATCCGGGTGCCGCCGGGTGCCGCATCGAGGCCGAGTAGGAAGTCGCGCCTCATGCCGGCACCAACCCGCGGACACGGGTGGTCAGGCGGTCGAGGTACTCGCCGCCCTTGACTACGTAGTCCGAGGCGCCGTGACGGAACGCATTGATCGCTGTCTCCTCCGAGTCCTCCCCGGTGAGCATGACGATCGGCAATCTCGCGTCGTGCTCGCGCAGGATGTCGAGGATCTCCATCCCGATCCCGTCGGGCGACTGATGGTCGACGATCGCAAGCGACCAGCTGGCTCCGTTCATCAGCTCCGCCGCATCCGAGACGGTGCGAGCCCGTGCGACGACGGCGCCCTCGAGCGCGCGTTCGATCGTTGCGGTCACGACCGCTGCATGGTCGTCGTCAGCTTCGACGAGTAGGACAGCCACGTGCGTTGTCTGCGGCGGTGGCGCTGCGGCTTCGAGCAGTCGCAGGCCGCCGGGCGGAAAGTCGAGCTGCTTGGATTCGATCAGCGCAAGCGCGACGTCGATCACCGCCGGATCCCATTGCTTGCCGCGACAGTGGTGCAACTCGGCCACGATCTCCTCCGGGCTACGAGGCTGACGGTAGAGCTGGCGCGCAGACATGACTTCGACCGAGTCGGCGACCGCGACGATGCGTGCGCCGAGAGGAATTGCCTCGCCCGCGATTCCGTCGGGGTAGCCGGCACCATCCCAGCGCTCGTGGTGGTGACGCACGATCGGACGCGCGGCGGCGAGCAGGTCGAGCGGCTCGAGCAGCTTGTCGCCGATCGTGGGGTGCGTCTCGACGATCAAGCGCTCCTCGTCGTCGAGCGCCGCGGGCTTCAACAGCACACGATCCGGGATGCCGATCTTGCCGATGTCGTGCAGGATCGCCCCGAGCCGGAGCGTCTCGATCTCGTCTGGGGACAGTCCGAGCTCCTCGGCGATGCGGACGGCGAGTGAGGCCAGCCGTTCGCAGTGTCCGTGCAGGTAGGAGTCGCGTGCCTCGATTGCGTTTGCGAGCGCACTTGCGAGCGTCGGTGCCAGAAGCCGCTCGCGCAACTGGTCGCGAGAACGAGCGGCGCGGTCGAGCGCGTCGCTGACCGCCGCCTGCAGGTCGGCGTGGGCAAAGGGCTTCGTCACGAGGCCGGCGGCCCCTCGGGTGAGCGCCTGGCTGAGCGTGTCGTAGGTTCCGGCGCCGGTGACGAGCACGACCGGCACGGATGCATGGCGCTCCTGGACGAGCCCCAGTAGCTCCAGGCCGGAAAGGCCGGGCATGATGATGTCGCTGACGACGAGGTCGAACTGCGACTCCTCGAGCAGCGTGAGCGCGCGCTCGGCGCTGTCGGCGCCCGTGATCTCGTGACCGGCGGTCTCGAGGATCTCCATCACCAGCATGCGGATCACGGCTTCGTCGTCGATTACGAGGATGCGGCTCATACTTGACTCCCATCGGCAATCGGGAGGCTGAGCGTGAAGGCAGATCCGCGGCCGGGCTCCGAAGCGACGGTCAGGCGTCCTCCGTGGGCCTCGGCGATGCCGAGGCTTACCGAGAGCCCGAGGCCGGTGCCGCCGGTGAGACGCTTCGTCGTGAAGAACGGCTCGAAGATTCGCGCGGCGACCGATGGCTCGATGCCGGGGCCGTCGTCGGCGACAGTCGCCACGGCATGGTTGCCCTCGCGGCGGACATCGACGGTCACGGTGCCACCGTTCGGCATCGCCTGGCGCGCGTTGGCGATCAGGTTGAGGAAGATCTGCTTCAGCTGATTCGGGCTCGCAACTACGAGCGCCTCGGACACGTCATAGGTATCGATCAGCTCGACTCCCTTGTGGGCGTTCGTCCGCCGCACGAGGTCGCAGGTCGACTGGACGACGTCCTCGAGCATCACGGTGTGCCGCTCGTCGGCGTTCTCGCGTGCGAAGTCGAGGAGCGCGCGCACGATCTCCTTGATCTCCAGGCCGGTCTGCTGGATCAGCTCGAGTCGCTGGTGTGCCTTCGAGCCGGACTCGGTCTCGTTGAGCAGGAACTCGGTCAGGCCGAGGATCGCGAACAGGGGATTGTTGATCTCGTGCGCGACGCCGGCCGCGAGCTCACCGATTGCTGCGAGCTTGCCGCTCTGGACGAGCTGCTGCTGCATCCGTTGCTCTTCCGCGTGATCCTCGATCAGTGCGAGCACGAGGCGGGGCTCGCTGTCGGTCCCGCCGACTCCGTGGATGGAGATATGAACCGGCTGTGGGCGGCCGTCGGGGCGCCGGTAGATCTGCTCGAAGTGCGCTGCAGGGACGAACTCACGCGGGAGCGAGTCGCTCTCGTCCCACCACGGATACGGCGTCGTCAGGCCAACGATCTCATCGGCCTCGCGGCCGATCAGCTCGCAGAAGGCGCGGTTGACCGCCAGGATCTCCTGGGTCTTGGGATCGGCGACGAAGATCGCCACCGGGATCGCATCGAAGAGTGCGGCGAGCGTTTGCTCGTTCAACTGGTTCTGGAGGTACTCCTCCGTCACGTCGCGGAAGACGACCACCACTCCGCTGCCGACCGGCGACGAGGTGCCGTCGATCACGAGCTCGCGGCCGTCGAGAGAGCGGGCGCGGATGCGAAACGAGCCCCCGACGCCGTTGTCGATCGCGCCCTGGCCGACCACGTCGCTCGGTGCGACGGCGTACGGCGTCCCATCGAGGTGGCGCGGGTCGAACATCGCCGTTCGCAGCTCCTGGGAGTCGTCGTCGCCGACACCGAGGATCCGCCTGGCGGCTGCGTTGGCCGTCGTCTGGCCGTCGGCTGTCAGGAGGACACCGTCGTGCACCGCCTCGAGGACTTCTGTGAGCTGGGCTTCGGCGAGACCGCGTACGACGAGGTCCTCGTCGGAGGGTGGATCGAAGTTCGCCCTGGATGTGGTTGGATGCCGCAACGAATGGAGAGAAACCGCTAGAAGGTGACTTGACAACTATTGGCAGCAGAGCCCCTGGCCGATATCCCTAGAGGCGTGTTGCGGCCATCCCCCGAATCGGGGATGGCAAGAGAGCGGGATCCGTGACTGCACCGAAGACGCCAGTGACCTGCATCGTGGCCGATGACCATCCGGCCGTTCTCGAAGCGGTGGCCGAGTACATCACGCAGGGCGGGATCGAGGTGGTCGCGCGCGGGAGGGACGGCGAGGAAGCGCTAGAAAAGATCGAGGCGCGGAAGCCGACCGTCGCCCTCGTGGACGTCCGGATGCCAAAGCTCGGCGGAATCGAGCTCGCGCGCCGCGCGCAGC
>JACDGR010000068.1 GCA_013821525.1 Actinomycetota bacterium | reverse complement strand
GTGGTCAGCTGACGAAGCGAGACCTCGTTCATGGATCGAGCGCCTGTCGGTAGACCTCGGCAGTTTGGTCGGCCATGCGGGCGACCGAGAACTCTGCGAGCGCGCGCCGGCGACCGGCGCCGCCGAGCGCGGAGGCGAGCGAGCTCTCCTCGATCAGCCGCGAGATGCCGGCTGCGAGCGCCGGGGCATCACCGGCGTCCGTGAGGATTCCCGTCTCGCCGTCGACGACGATCTCGGGGACGGCGCTGACGCTCGTCGAGACGATGGGCAGCCCGGCGAGCATTGCCTCGAGCAGCACGATTCCGAAGCCCTCCCAACGCGACGAGTGCGCGAAGATGTCGGCGCGTCTGAGCCACGCGCTCGGCTCGACACGGCCCGGCAGCAGGACGCTCTGCTCGAGCCCCAACTCGCGGACGCGCTCTCGCGTCTGCGTCTCCAGCTCGCCCCATCCGAGGATGCACAGGCGCGCTTCCGGGTGATGCTCGTGAACCTGCGCGAAGGCCGAGAGGAGCGTTCCATGATCCTTCTGCTCGATCAACCGGCCGATCGCCAGCACGAGCGGGACCTCAGCGGCGATTCCCGCCTGCTCCGGCGTCAGTTCGGACGGCGTCGTTGGCGCCTCGTCGAGCCCGTAGCGCACCGTGACGAGCTTCGACGCGGGCAAGCCGGCCCGCACGTGGAACGCACGAACCGCTTCAGAGATCGCAATGATTCGACGGGCGCCCCGCATGAACAGCCGGTCGACGTGGCGGAACGGACCGAGCAGGTAGCGATCGTCGTTGTGCCTCGTCGAGATGAACGGAACACGCAGCAGGTGAGCCGCGGCTGAACCGTGCACATCGGCGTGCACCATGTGGGTGTGCAGGAGGTCGGGCTGCTCGGCGCGGACGACGCGGGTGATCGCGGCCGTCAGCAGGGGCGATGCATCGTGGCCGCAGGTAAGCCGGCGCCACGGGATGTTGCGCGCATCGAGCGCGCGGTGAAAGCGCTCGGCATCGCCTCCCGCGTCGAGCGAGAGAAACCGTGCATCGATCCCTCGCTCGCGCAGCGCGGGCAGCAGCACCAGCAGATGCTGCTCGGCGCCGCCGATCCCCTGCACCTTCGTCGCATGTAGGACCTTCATGCCTCGAGCGCCCGCGCGTAGACACGCTCGATTTCGTCGACCATCCGGGCCACACCAAACCGGCCGAGCATCGTCTCGCGCCCGAGATCTCCGAAGCGCGTGCGCAGCTCCGGATGGTCGCGAAGTTGCGCCAGGGCTTCGGAGAGCGCCCGTACGTCACCGATCGGGACGACGAAGCCGGTCTTGCCGTCATCGACCACCGTACGCGTGCCTCCCGCGTCCGTGGCCACGACCGGGACTCCGGCGCCGAGCGACTCGATCGCGACCACCGGAGTTCCTTCGTTACCCGACGTGAGCAGGAACGAGTCGAACGCGGCGTACAGCGATCCCATGTCGTCGACGTAACCGAGGAAGCGAACGCGATCCGCAACTTCGAGCTCCTCGGCCAGTGATTCGACGGCGCGGCGCAGCTCGCCGTCGCCGGCCAGGACGAGCAGCGCTCGATCGACCCGTGCGAGCGTCCGGATCAGGTCGAGCGGTCGCTTGATCTCGGTCAGGCGGCCGGCCCAGCCGATGACGAAGTCGTCTTCGGCGGCCCCGAGTGAGGCGCGGCGCAGCGCGCGGGTCTCAGGGGTGACATCGAGGCGTGTAGCGAGGTCGAATCCGTAGGGAACGACTTCGATCTTGCTCGCGGGCGCCACCCTGAGCCGAACAAGGTCGTCGCGCACCTCGTCACTGACTGCAATTATCGCGTCGGTCGCATACGCGAGGGCGCGCTCGACCAGCCGAAAGCCGAACTCCCGGCGCGCCGAGAAATAGCCGCTCAAGACGTGTCCGTGGAAGGTATGCACGACCGCGCGTGGCACGTTACGGCCGGCGCTGAGCGCTGCGAGTCGCCCGGTTGCGCCGGCCTTCGCCGTGTGCGTGTGCAATACGTCGGGGCGACGCTGCCGCAGGAGTCCGCGCAACGCGTAGGAGGCCGCGAGGTCGCTCCCGAAGGAGACCTCACGTTGCAGGCTCTGCAGATGGAGATGGGGAACTCCGAGCTCCGCTGAGAGGTACTCCATCGACGCCTCGCCCGACGGGATTCGCCCGGCGATGACGAGGACGTCATGGCCACGCGCCCTCTGTTCAGCTGCGAGCTCGAGCAACGACAGCGCGGCACCGCCGACATTCAGGCGCGCGATTGCGTGCACGATCTTCATGTGCCCGTCTCAGGGCTCGCCACCTTGCTCTCTGCCGCGGCAAGCGAGGCGAGGGCGGGCACAAGGCCGATCGTGAGCCAGAAGAGTGCTGCGAGGGGCGTCCCGCCGAAGAGGCCTTCGCCGGCGATCGCACCGCACGTCGCCCCCGTCCAGACGCCTGGCAGGAAGGCGACTCGGTCGCCAGCGGTGCGCACCGCGCGCGCGCTCGCGATGAGCAATGCCACCAACATCGCCGCGAGCAAGAGCCCACCGGCGCTACCGAGCTCGTACAGCACCTGGTCATAGACCTGTTGTGGAACGAACTCGCCGTCCCTTCTGGGGAAATAGCGCACGGGTTGGTCGCTGAAGCGTCGACGCGCATCTGGCAGATAGCGCGCGTATGCCGATGCCGGCTCGTTACCAGTCCAACCCGTTCCGAGAACAGGATGGTCGAGGAAAATCCTCCCGCCGACGTAGATGAAGATGAGGCGCTGGCTCCAGCTGCCCGCGTATTGGCCCGGACGTTGCGCGGGCTTGCCAAACCAGGACTGCAGGAAACCGAGATCGCCGGCACCCGCCCTCAGCCCAATCGTGCCTGCCGTCACGACGAGGGTGACGCCGAGCGTCGCGAGCACGGGGCGAAGCCTCACCCGGCGCAGCAGGAGTGCGGAACCGAGCAGTGCGGCGAGCGCAAGGTAGTAGCCCACCAGACTTGCGAGGGCGGCACCGAAGACCACTCCGAGCCCACCGACGGCGATCGCGATCCAGGCGCGACGGGTGCGCGCGCGATCCTCGAAGAGGAGGACTAGCCCGTAGACGAGCGGGAAGGTCGCAAGCGCGGCGAAGTCATGCTCGCCGAGAAAGGAGCTTTGCCGCCCGCCTCCGCTCCGGACAAAGTCGAAGAGTCCTACTACATCCGCCGCGGCCGTCACGAGCAGCAGCACATCAACGAGCCCTTCGAGTGAGGGCCGGTCGCGGATGAAGATCAATGCGCCGAGCGAGAGGGCCGCGAGCTCGGTGACCTTTGCACCCGCCACGAACGCCGCGGCTCCGTTCGCGAGGGCGGTTCCGAGTACCAGCAGGACGAAGCATCCGCCCGCCGCCAACCAGGGCCAGCCGATGCGCCGGGCCCCTTGCTGCAACGTGGCGACGACACACGAGACGGCAAGTGCGACCAGCGCGAGGTCGGTCGGGACGAGGGACGCGGTCGTTCCCCCGAATCTGATGTCCAGGCTCGGCTGATCGACCGCGCGCCACAGGGACAACGCGACCGCAACGAGGAAGATGTTGCGCGGCGAGGAGCGCATTTGCCGCCAGAGCTCCATCTGCCGAAGGGCCGCCACGAGCGCCTACGATACGTTGCCGCTCCGGCGGCCTCGTCATGCGGATCGTCTTCCTCACAGGTATCTGGCCACCCGACGTAGGAGGTCCCGCGACACACGGGCCTGACTTTGCACGCTTCCTCCGCGACAGGGGTCACGACGTCCGCGTCGTGACGATGGGCGACCACCCACCCTCCGATCTGCCGGTCCCTGTCGAGAGCATCTCCCGCAGCCGCCCTTTCCCGGTGCGCTACTCCCAGATTGCGTTGTCCGGCGCACGGCTCGCGCGCTCCGCGGATGTGATCTATGCGACGGCGACCTACGCAGCGGCGGCCGCGGCGTCGATCGCGGCTGCTCGGCCTCTGCTTGTCAAGCTCGTCTCCGACCCGGCCTACGAGCGCGCCCGCCGGTATGGGCTGTTCCGCGGCTCGCTCGAGGACTTTCAGGCAACCACCGAGTCGCGAGTTCGGCTGCTGAAGGCGCTCCGTTCGCAGTCGTTGCGCCGCGCGCGACAGATCGTCGTGCCGAGCCGCTACCTGGCAGAGATTGCGGCTGGCTGGGGACTCGGAGCCACGCAGATCGAAGTGCTGCTCAATCCCGCTCCCGTGGTCGTGGACATCGACCCGCACGAGCTCGAGGCCGGAACGTTCGTCTTCGTCGGCCGGTTGACCGCGCAGAAGGCGCTTCCGGTTGCACTCGATGCTCTGGCACGCACACCGGGTACCCGACTCCTTCTCGTCGGCGACGGCCCCGAGCGCTCGGCGCTCGAAGAACAGGCGCAGCGGCTGGGCGTCCTCGGACGTGTCCGCTTCGTGGGTTCGGTCTCGCGCGACGAGACGCTGCGCTACGTCGCGGGAGGCCTCGCATCGATTCTCCCCTCGGCGTGGGAGAATCTGCCGCACAGCGCCGTCGAGGCGCTGGCGGTCGGGGCTCCGGTGGTCGCGACGGCCGTAGGAGGAGTGCCCGAGGTCGTCCTAGACGAGGAGAACGGTCTGCTCGTCCCGCCGAACGATGCCCAGGCGCTCTCCGTCGCGATGGGCCGATTGCTCCACGACGGCGCGCTGCGCGCTCGGCTCGCCAGTCGTGCAGCGGCATCGGTCGAGGCGATCAGTCGCGACGCGATCTACGGCCGCCTCGAGGCGATCCTCGCGCGAGTCGCCGCGTGACCAAGCCGCGGGTCCTGTTCGTCAGTCGCGGGCGGATCGAGCTTCCGCTGGAACGATGGCTGGCGCCGAAGTGGGACGCCCTCGAAAGCGTCTTCGAGGTTCGCGCATTGAATCCGGGGACGGGCGGCAGCGACCCGCGGTTCCGGTTGCTTTCGGAACAATCGTGGCGCTACTACCCCTCGCTGGCACTTCAC
Source organism: Actinomycetota bacterium (assembly GCA_013821525.1). Taxonomy (GTDB): domain Bacteria; phylum Actinomycetota; class Thermoleophilia; order Gaiellales; family Gaiellaceae; genus PALSA-600. The sequence continues at coordinate 7,092 of JACDGR010000068.1, read as the reverse complement.
GTTGCCGCCGAGCTTCGAAGGTATCCCGCGAACGTGGTGGTTGCATCCGATCCTTACGTCGGTGCTGCTGCCCTGGCCGGCCGGTGCCTGGCTCGGTCGAATGCGAAGGTGATCGTCGAGCTGCACGGCGACCCCGCAACCTTTGCGCGCCTCTATGGCTCGGAGGCCCGCAGGCTCGTCGCGCGGGTCTCCGACCGCGTTGCACTCGCGGCCTTGCGCAGCGCGGACGCGACGCGTGCAGTCTCTTCGTTCACCGCTCGGCTCGTCCAAGAGGCACGTGGCGCTCCACCGACTGCGACGTTTCTCGCCTACAGCGACCTCTCGGCGTTCACCGGGACGCCACGCACTCCCATCCCGCGCGACGAAACCGTCGTCTTCGTCGGTGCGCTCGAGCCGTACAAGAATGTCGACGGACTCGCGGCCGCCTGGCGCGAGGTTGTCGCAGGGATGCCGGACGCCCGCCTGACGATCGTCGGCCGGGGATCGCAATTCGCTGTCGTCGAGGATCTCGTTCGCGCGTTTCCACAATCCGTCACCCATCACCCGGTTCTTCCTCCGCACGAGGTCGCTGGGGAGATCGATAAGGCCCGCGTGCTGGTGCTCCCCTCGTACCCGGAAGGGCTCGGTCGCGTCGTGCTCGAGGCGTTCGCGCGCGGCCGGCCCGTCATCGGAACCGACGGCGGAGGCATCCCTGACATGGTGGCGCACGATCAGAACGGCTTGCTGTTTCCTCCGTACGATGTCGCTGCGCTCGCCGCGGCCCTGCAACGCGTACTCGAAGATCGCGGGCTCGTGGAAAGGCTCGGTGACGGGGCACGAACGACCTACGAACAGTGGCATCAGACGCCCGCTGACTTCGCAGACGCGTACGTCGACCTCGTCCAGCGCGTCCTCGCGGGTGCACGGTGACGAAGCTCGTTTTCGTCACACAGACGCTCGACCCGGCGCACGGCGCGCTCGCGCAGACAATCGACCTCGTGCATGCGCTCGCCGTCCGCGTCGACCGGCTGGTCGTGATCACGCGCGACGACCGCTGGGGACAGGCACCGGCGAACGTCGAGGTCAAGACCTTCGATGCGCCGGGGCGAGCGAGCCGCGTGCTCGCTTTCGAGCGCATGCTCGCATCTGCACTCCCGGGTGCCGACGGAGCCCTCGTTCACATGGTGCCGACATTTCTCGTGCTCGCAGCTCCGCTCGCGAAGGCGCGCGGGATTCCGTTACTGCTCTGGTACACGCACTGGCATGCAAGCCGTTCGTTGCATATCGCAACGGCGCTGTGCGACGTGGCGTTGAGCGTCGAAGTGACGAGCTTTCCGATCCAGAGCGCCAAGGTTCGCGGCATTGGACACGCGATCGACGTCGACGAGTTCAGTGCGACGCCACCGGCTGCACACGACGGACCTGTGCGTTTGCTCGCGCTCGGCCGAACCGCGCGTTGGAAGGGCCTCCACACGCTGATCGACGCGTTCAGCTCCACCGAGCTCGCGGCGACGCTCGAGATCCGAGGCCCGTCGCTGACTGCCGACGAACGAGCGCACCGCGCTGAACTCGTCGAGGCGGCCGGCCTGGATGCTCGCATTCGGATCGAGCCTGCCCTCGAGCGCGTCGCCGTCCCCGACTTGCTCCGGTCGGTCGACATCGTCGTCAGCCCGGCTGAGCCCCGTGCCGGTGCGACCCTCGACAAAGCGGTCTACGAGGCCGCCGCATGCGCGCGGCCCGTCGTCACGACGAACGCTGCGCTGCAGGGCTTTCTCTCCGGCCTGCCGCTCGAACTTGTCGCGCCTCCGAGCGACCCCGCTGCGCTGGCCAAGGTGCTCAGCGAAGTGGTGCTGGCCGACAGCATCACACGGGCCGCGATCGGCGCGGAGTTGCGGCGCCGTGTCGTCAGCGGGCACTCCGTCGGCCACTGGGCGGACGCTGTGGTCGCGACGGTGCGAGAGGTACGATCGCCGCGTGGCGGCTGAGCCCGACAACGGGGGGCCGGTCGAGGACGTTCGCTCGATCCGTCCGTACATCCTGTCGCCTGCTCCCTTGAAGACGCTCGTGCGCCGCCTCGCCAGTGTGGTCACGCTCTCGGCGATCGACATCGGTGGGCTCGTGATGGGGCTCTACGGAGCGCTGACGCTGCGGGCGGAGATCTTCGATCCGAAGCCAATTCTCTGGGGCTTGCTCTGGGACCACGAGACGGAGTGGCTGGCCTTTCTGATCCTCCTGCTCGTGCTCGTCTTCTGGCAGGCCGGTCTCTACAAGCCGCGGGAGACACGCGAAGGCGCTGCCCGCGTGGTGCCGAGCGTCATCCTCGTGGCCGCGCTCGCCCTCGCCTTCGCGATCGGCACCGGCCAGCACTTCACGACGTTCGGTCTCTACATCGTCGCCGCGATCTTCGTCTCGGGATTGATCAGTCTCTTTCGTGGCAGCTACGAGATGGTCACCGGGTATGTGCTCCGTACAGCAGGGGTTCGGCGCAAGGCGTTGCTCGTCGGCGAGCCGGAGCAGCGCCGGAAGTTGCAGGAGACGCTCGGTGCGAGCCGCGGCGGAATCGACTACGAGTTCGTCGGTGAGGTGGCGCCCGACCTCGAGGTAGAGGAGGCGTTGAGCACGCGTGCGCTCGACGAGATCGTTGTCGCAGATGCGGGGCTCGATGACCGGCGCCTGCTGCAGATCGTCGAAGCTGCGCACCGCCGCGGCGTGAAGGTCCGCGTCGCGCCGCGCACGACGGAGCTTCTCATCGAGCGCGGCGAGTACGTGCCCGGCCAGGGCGTTCCGCTGTTCGAGTTGCGGCCGCCGATCTTCGCCGGCGCCCAGTGGGCGACGAAGCGGATCTTCGACCTGGCAGTCGGCTCGCTGATCATCGTCCTCGGTCTGCCGTTCTGGCTTCTGCTAGCCGTTTTGATCAAGTTCTCCTCCGCGGGATCGATCCTTTACGCAGACCGGCGGATCGGCCTCGGTGAGCGTTCGTTCGAGATGCTCAAGTTTCGCACGATGGTCAAAGGCGCCGCCGGAGAGCAGGCAGCCCTCGAACGCGAAAACGAAGCATCGGGCGCGCTCTTCAAGATCCGGGCCGATCCGCGGGTCACTCCGCTCGGCCGGGTGCTCCGCCGCTTCTCGATCGACGAGCTACCGAACGTGATCAACGTGCTGCGCGGTGAGATGTCGCTCGTCGGCCCCCGGCCGCTCCCGATTCGCGATTACGACCGGCTCGAGGAATGGCATCGCAGGCGCTACAACGTTCTCCCCGGCATGACCGGCCTGTGGCAGGTCGCAGGGCGGTCGGATCTCACCTTCGACGACCTCGTCCGGCTCGATTTCTACTACATCGAGAACTGGTCGATCTGGCTCGACGTCGCGATTCTCATCAAGACGCCGTTCGCCGTCTTCGCCCGTAAGGGCGCGTACTAGGCCCGCAGGGCGGAGCAGCCGTTTACGGAAGGGTGGGCGCGTGCCTGGGAAACGCTGCCGGGGTGGCGGGTGAGCCTGCTTGGCTGGCATTCCGACGAGCGCTGCGAAGCGCTGGGTGCCCCGGCGATCATTCTTCGCGCAGCACGGCGCCGAGTGGCATCTTCGCCACCGACTGCTTCGCGATGAGCGCGGCGAGCACGGCGCCCCCCACGACGACCAATAGGAGCGCTCCGAGGAAGCCCCAGGGGATCGCGAGGTGATCCGGTGGTGGGTCGAAGGCGTGTTGCATCATCGCGATCAGCATCTCGGCGAGCACCCACCCGAGTCCTGCGGCGAGCGCCGCGCCGACGCCTACGATCAGCGCGATCTCCGTCCAGATAAAGGCCGCGATGCGGCCGGGCTGCTTGCCGAGTGCTGCCATGGTCGCGAGTTCTTGACGGCGTTCGGCGAACGCCATCACCGAGTAGAGGATCAGCGCTCCGGCCGCCAGCAGGAGCGCGAAGGCCTCTTCGATCCGGCTGATCCCGCGGAGGCCTACGGTCGTGATCGAGCTTGCGGTTTGTGTCGCCTGGTCGCTGATGTTGCGGACGACTGCGCCCTTTGAGGCGATGTTGCGGGTGACAGCGGCGGCGATGCCTGAGGGGTTGCCGCTTGCCTGTGCGAAGACGACGTTTGGGCCTGGATCGTGTGTTGCCGTGAGAACGTAACGGAGGTTCGCGACCATAAAGGAGTCCTTCGGCGCCGCAGGGAACTCCTGCACGATCCCTGCGACGTGGAAGGGGACGACATGGAACGCGCCCGTCCGGTGGTCGAGCGTTCTCAGTTTGAGCAGGTCGCCGAGGTTCAGGGAGTAGTCGGTGATCGTCTCTTTCGAGACTAGGATCGCGTCCGGCCGGGCCTTCAGGCGCCTCATCATCTCCGCTGCCGTACCGCCAAGGAAGTAGGAGTCGCGCAATGACGTGCCGTGCCGGAACGTATTCGGATCAATCGCGAACGTGTCTTGGAGGTCGGGTCCGACATACGCATAGGTGTGATCGAGCGCGGTCGTGCCAGTCACGCCGGGCGTCTTCGCGACTGCCTGCTGCGTTCCTAGCGCACCCGACACGACGATGTCCGAGCCCACTGTCAACCGGGCGTCAACGAGCGACTGCTGATCCCAGGTCGCCGAGAAGACACTCAGGTTGACTGCGAAGGCGAGCAGCAGGGCGACGATCACGAGGCCGCGGTTGATCGACGACGCCCGGCGCGCCGCGCTTACGAGCAGGTAGTCGCGTTGCCGGGTGGCACGCTCTGGCGCCAGCAAGTTGAAAACCCGGCCGCGGATCCGGATGAGCAGCAGTGTGGCTCCGATCCAGAGTAGTGCGGGCGCGAGGAACATGTAGACCGACAGCGAGAGCGTCGGATTCGAATCCGGGCTGACGACGGCCGAGAACCCGGTACGCGCAGTCAGCCACCAGACAAGACCGCTAACGCCCAGAGCGACGAGGTCGAGGTAGAGCCGCTGCCAGAGCGCCGGCCGTGTGCGCTGCTCTTCACGCAGGGCGCCGGCACCGGCCGCGACGCGACCTGCGAATGAGCCGAGGAAGCCGACAGCGACGCAGACGCCGACCGCCCACGGCCAGGTGGAGAGCGCGCCTCCCAGGACCCATTTGACCGTCAGGAGGGCGAGCGCAGCACCTGCGAGGCCGGCTACCAGGCCGATGATCGCGCTTTCAGTTGCCGCGAGTCCGAGCAGCCGTCGTCTCGAGGCGCCGCGTGAGCGCAGCAGTCGCAGCGTCCTGCGGTCGCGGTCGACGGCCCCGAGCGCCGCGAGATAGGCCAGGCCGAGTCCGACGAGCGCTCCCGGGACGGCGAGCATGATGTAGAGCGCCTCGGCGTAGAGCGCGTCTCCGGCGGCGCCCGTCAGCGCGGCCTCCAGGTTGTCAACGAACTGGACCTGTCCCGGCAGCGACCGCTCGATCTTGTTGCGTAGTTGCGTCTCCTGCGCGAGTGCGTGTTGGGGGCTGCCAGTTAGGTAGCGCGGCTCGACTTGCGCCTGCACCTGGTAGGTGACGCCCGTCGCGCCGGTTGCGACGGATGCGGCCGAGGCGTTTGATGGTGCGACTGCGCTGAGCGCGGAGCCGAAGCGCTTGACGAAGGAAGCAAACGGCATCACCGCAACATCGGCCGGCGGCTGGGCGGGTGCAGGGCCGAGGAGCGGGATCAGCGGTTGGAAGAGCGTGTCGCCTGCGGTGACCACTGCGATACCGGTGACTTTGAGCGGGACTGCCATTGCGCCGGCGCTCGGGGTCATTTTTACGGTGTCACCGACGTGGGCTTGGAGGGTCGCGGCGAGCTGCTGGTCGAGCACGACGCCATCGCGGCCGAGCGTGCCGTAAAGCATCCGGAAGGTGTGGAATGTCGACTGGTAGCCGGGCGGCACTGCGACGACATAGCCGGCGCCAGCCCGAATCGTTCCCGCAGAACCGGTGTGCTGCGCGCCGGTGAACGGGGCGGTAGCCACCGGTGCTGCAGCTGACACGCCGTTCTCCCGCGCGACCTTCGCCGCAACGCGCTCAGCTGCCCCCGCGGAGGCGACCGGGCCTTGCCAGTCGAGTGAGACGCTGTGCGTCGCGGTTCCCGTCATCGTGCGCAGCGAGTTGCCAATGAAGAGCACCATCGCTCCGAGCAGCCCAACAGAGACGAGCAGCACCGCGGTGCGCACGGCGGTGCGCCCAGGGGTGCGGAAGAGGAACCGGAACACGAACCTTGTCACCGGGTCGATTCCTCCACGATCACGCCGTCGTGGAGGGCGACGAGGCGCTCGCATCGAGCGGCCACGTCCGGGTCGTGCGTCGCGATCACCAGCGAGAAACCGAGTCCCGCGCGGAGCGCTTCGATCAGGTCGAGCACGCGTGCCGACGTGTCCGTGTCGAGATGGCCTGTCGGCTCGTCGCAGAGCAGCACGGCGGGCTGTTGGGCGAGTGAGCGCGCGATCGCAACACGTTGCGCTTCGCCGCCCGACAGCTCGCGCGGCAGATGATCCCGCTTTGCCTCAAGACCGACGAGCGCGAGCAGACGCTCCGAATCGGCGCCATCGCGCTCAGCGAAGAGCACGTTCTCGAGAGCGGTGAAGTGAGGAAGGAGGTTCGCCCCCTGGAAGACCAGAGAGGTCGTCGCGTCAAGCTCGACCGCACCTGCACTCGGAGTCACAAGGCCGGCCAGGACGTGCAGCAGCGTCGTCTTTCCGGAGCCAGAGCGGCCGATCAGCGCGATGCTCTCCCGCTCCCCGACCACCAGGTCTACCCCCGCCAGCGCCCGGACGTCGCCGTGCGAGACCTCAACACCATGGGCAGCAAGCGCCCTCATTGCGCTTTGCCGTCTCTGATCTCCACGACGCGATCGGCCTCCGCTGCCACGGAGGAGGAATGAGTTACGACGACAATCGTCGTGTCGTGCTCAGCGCGCAGCCGCTGCAGAGCGTCGAGCACGCGCAATTCATTTGCCTCGTCGAGTTCCGCGGTCGGTTCGTCGGCAAGAACAAGCGGCGCCTTGCGCGCCGCAGCAGCAGCGATCGCGACGCGCTGCTGCTCGCCACCCGAGAGCACCGCGGCCGGCCGGTCGTGCGCCTGCCCAATCCCGAAGGCAGCGAGGGCCTCATGTGCATTTCCCCCACTGCCCGAGAGTTTCAAGGCGAGCTCCACGTTCTCGACG
>JACDGR010000471.1 GCA_013821525.1 Actinomycetota bacterium | reverse complement strand
CACCTCCGGTCTGCTCTCCCCCGACGGGTCACAGGTGCGGAGTGCATCTGCTTGCATCGAACTCGGGACGCGTGTCTTGAACACGACGTGTCGTTGTCCAAGCCAGAAATCGAGCATCTTGGGCCTCGGTTGCGCGGATATGGCCACTCGTGGCAAATCAGTGGTGCGACCCACGCCACACGACGCCGCGAACGCAGTGTAACACGCTAGACTAAAGCGGCGCGTCATATGGCTCGTCTCCTAAGCCTCTGTTCAGCCTCGTCAATGTCGCTTCTCATAATCGAGGTGAGAGTGTCGTCAATGAAGGACGGGGCGTCACCATTCATTAGATCGTTAGGCACGGCGTTGTCTTCGAGTCCAAGGTTGTGCCCGAGTTCATGGGCCGCAACGTGCTCTACCAATTTTTCTATCTTCTCGGCATCATCCTTATGGTCGGGATCCAAGAGAGCAGCTCTAATTTTGGCGACAAGCCGGTCAAGGGCGATCACAATGTCCTTTGGGTGCGGCTCTTTCGCGTCGCGCTCGACGGGAGCAATTCCGATCACTTGACGAGCTTGAGCACGGGGCGCTTCGCAGGCAGCGGGTTGGGAATCTCGCCGTCGGCATAGCGTGACTGGTGTGTGCGCTCGTTCTCCTTCGCGAGATGAAACTGCCAGTAGTCGTCAAAATCGCCGCTGGTCCGCAGCGCGCGAAGGCGAAGGATCGCCTCGGCGCCCGTGAGCGACCAGCGCGCGCCGGTACGACCCATCCGGTCTTGGACGAGGTAGCGGCACGCGCCCTCGATCACGCCGGTGGCGATCGGCAGCCCATCGGCGAGCGCACGGTCGTAATGCAGGAGTCGCGTGTGCTTGACCAAGTAACCTGCGGCCTTCTCGACAGGTCGTGCTGCCGTGACGTCCAGGCCATGGCTCTTGGCCATCAGGCGCATGCTCTTTGCGATCTCGCCGCCGCTGCGTCCGCTGAGCAGCTTGACGAGTTGGTGTTCGACCCACGACTCCGCCTCGGACGTGCCGTCCTTGTGAAACGCGTACGCGGCGCGCCACAGGTATTCGAGTGCGTGGACGATGTCGAGCACGATCGTGATTTCCACGCCGATCTTGCGTGCCGCGCGTTCGACGCGTTTGATCTGGTCACGCTGACCGTCCACGAGGACGACCCACCGACGCCGAAGATCCGGATCGCGGCGCAGCGCCTCGTCGAAGGCATCGTTGATTACCGCCTGTGCGGAGCGTTCCGCGCTCGCCCAGACGCGCTTGTTCGTTGGCCGCGGCCGCGTACCCGCTCGTGGCGTGCGGAGGCCATGCAACACATCGGAGCTGGTCCGCTGCCAAAGCGCGATCGAGTAGACCACTGCGACCTGGGCCATCCGCTTGCGGTTGGGCTTCTCGCCCTTCGCGAGACGCGTATGCAGCTTCGGCTCGGCCGCCGCCGCCTTGCGCGTCGCCTCGCGCAGATCCTCGTGCCGCATCGCGATGCCCTTACCATCGAAGCTGAGCACGAGCAGATCGTCGGTGTCCTCGGGCTCGCGCAGCCGGTCGCGGTAGAAGGCATCGAAGTCCTGCGCCGCGCGCACGGTCAGTTCTTCGACCTGGCGCTTCGGCACGTGCGCGCCGGTCCGCTTCGCGATCAGTTCCACCACCTCGTCGAATGATGACTTCGCGCTCTCCTCGGCGACGATCCGACGCACGTCGTGCGTGTACTTCTCGTCGGGAAGTCCGAGCGCAGCATCGAGCGGGGCGAGTCCCTCCACCCCTGGCGCCTGGTACAAGAGCCGCTTCACCTCGATCTCGCCGACCGGCGTCTCGATCCGCCGCGACGCGGTCCGCACCTCCGACCGCTCGACTCCATCGACACCGACGACCTTCACCCGGCGCTCCTGCTCCGCGCGCCGATCGAAGTAGCCCTGCATCAGCTCCCGCAGCAGCGCGGTGCCATCCTTCGCGAGCAACTGCGACACCGCGTCCGCGGTCGCGCCTTCGTCTGCCATCGCGAGCAGCTGCTCGATGATCTTGTCCATCGCTACGTGAGCCTCGCAGAACGGGCTGTCATTGGCGATCCTCGCGGTGCTCGTCTTGGTCATCAGCCCGCAGACGCTACCCGCTCGCGCTCGATCCGGACAGCGCCTCCGAAACCAACCTCGCGGAATCGATCAGGTTTCTGCCGTCGCGAAAGATCCGCACCCAAAGCCATTCACCGCGCACTATCTCGAGGCACCCGAGGGCCTACTTGACGAGTCGCCGTATCCTACGCTGTCCGTTCACGACGGCCAGTTGGTCTCATACGCGCGCGATAACGACGTCACCAACCTCTATCCAGACCACGTCCCGATCCTCGCGCGCACCCCCGATGGGGTTCGGTGGGATGTACGTAAGATGCCGAAGACGCTGCGCGAGTACGATTGGTCGAGGTTCGGCCTCGTGGCGCTGGACTGGCCAATCAAACCGAGCAAGTCATCGCAGTTCGAGCTCGACGATGGCAATCGCGGTTTCG
>JACDGR010000067.1 GCA_013821525.1 Actinomycetota bacterium | reverse complement strand
CAGGGTTTCATCTCTGGGTGATCGTTTCGCACGTCGGTTTGGTGCCCTGGCACCTTGCCTCCTGACGGAAACCTGCGCTTCTCGAGGGGTTCGAAACGTCCGAGATGCGGGACGGCGAACAAAGGTCTTTGTGTTCTCGACCTGCCGAGTTGGGATCGAGCAGCAATTCCGTTCGTGGTGCACTCCGCGGCCGAACCCCCGCTGCGGCTGTGCGCCACACGGCAGATCAGGGATCTGTCGAGCTTCGAACGTACACCGCCAGTCCAGGGGTGTGTAGTGACACCGCCGAAACGAGATCGGTTGCGAGTTCTGATCGCCAACGAGCGACCGGATCGCCTCGCCGCGGCCTCGGCGATCGTCGTCGGGCTCGGCCACCAGATGATCGCGAGCGAGGTGACCGTCGACGGGGTGGGGCCCGCGACTGCGCTCGAGCAGCCAGACGTCGCGCTCGTCGGCCTCGGCGAAAGCTCGGAGCACGCGCTCGATCTGATCAGCAAGATCGTCGCCGAGGCGGAGTGCCCCTTGATCGCACTGCTCCCCGCGAGCGACCGCGCGTTCGTCAGTGAGGCAGCGAAGCGCGGGATCTTCGCCTACATCGTCGACGCCGATCCCGAATCGCTCGAGAGCTCGCTCGAGATCGTGCTGCTCCGCTTCGCCGAGTACCACGGGCTCGAGGGCGCCTTCGGACGGAGAGCGGTCACCGAGCGTGCCAAGGGATCCTGATCGAACGGCATGGGATCGAAGAGCGGGCGGCGTTCGAGCTCCTGCGGCGCCACGCGCGCGCCAACAACGAGAAGCTCGTCGCCGTCGCACAGGCGCTCGCGAACGGCACCCTTCAGCTCGGGTAGCCGTGGCGGTAATTGCAGCTTTCGAACCAGAAAGCCGATAGACAGATCGTGTCCAGAATCGTTCAGACCGCTCAGGCAATCGCTCCTACGGCTGCCGAGACGATCGCCTACCGGATCGACGGTGACGACGTGATCGTCTGGGTGAACGACGCGTGGGAGCGGTTCGCCGACACCAACGGCTGGGCGAGGGGCGACGCGGTGCTTGGCCGATCTCTCTGGGAGTCGATTGCCGGCGCCGAGACGTCGCTGCTCTGGCGCGAGCTCGTCACGCGAGCGCGGCGAGGGGTGGCGATCAACGTGCCGTTTCGCTGCGATGCGCCCGACGCCCGGCGGTATCTCGAGCTTTCGCTGACGCCGGGTGGGTCGGGCGCGCTCGAGTTCTGCTCGACGACCACGGCGATCGAAGAACGAGATCCGATCGCGTTGATGGCTGCGCATTATGAGCCGGGTGAGCCACTCCGCTGTTGCAGCTGGTGCAAGCGCTTCGACACAGACGGTTGGGTCGAGGTCGAGGAGGCCGTCGCGCGCCTCGGTCTCCTGGAGCACGAGTCGCGGGCGGTCACGCACGCCATGTGCGCGGAGTGCGAGTCGCGCGTCCGTAACTCCGCAGGTCTCTGAGTCTCGGCCGAGGACCTACGGCTTGCCGGGTCTGTAGCGTGGAGCGATCGCCCATCGCGTTCCGCGCGTCCTGCTGCATGTCGTCGCGCCGGATCTCTCGGCGGTCGGCTACCTGGCAGGTTCGACGGCGGGTGCGCTGGGGTACGACGCCGCGCACACGCTGACGCTTCCGGTGGCGCTCAGCGCGTTCGGGGTCTTATTCGACGCAGAGACCGCGACGCAACTCGGACTCATCTGGCTCACGCACATCGGCGTTGATCGCGCTCTCGGATGTGAACTCAAATATCCGACCGGGTCCAAGGACACCCACCTCGAGCGCGTCTAGGCGCGCGCCTGCCCCTTGGAAGACAGAGAAGCCCCGGCCTTGGTCGGAGGCCAGGGCTCCCCGTGCTGTTCCCGCTACCTCGAGCCGACCAGCTCAGGAGCGTAGGTCGGCGCTACGGTTGCGCCGCGATCGTCGTGACCGACGGGATGCGCCTCGAGCACTACCTTCAGAGCGCCTGTTTCAGCGGCGGCGCCGAAAACGTCGTAGGCCTCGACAGTGTCCGCGAGTGCGAAGTGATGAGTGGCGAACGGACTCGGGTCGAGCCGGCCGCTCTCGATCAGCTTCAGCAGCTTCGGCGTCGTATTCGTATCGACGAGGCCCGTCGTGATCGTCACATCGCGTGTCCAGAGCGTCTCGAGATGGAGCGTCGCGCACTTCCCGTGGACGCCGACGTTGGCGACACGACCGCCGGGCCGAATCAGTGCTGTGCACAGCTCGAAGGTGTCGGGGACACCAACCGCCTCGATCGCTACGTCGGCACCCAACCCTCCGGTCAAGCCCATCACGATCGCGATCGCGTCTTCCCGCCCGTTGTTGATCGTCACGTCGGCGCCGAACTCGCGCGCCTTCTCGAGTCGAGCATCCGCAAGATCGATCGCGATGATCTGGCCCGGCGTGTGCAACTGCGCGGTCATGATCGCCGCCAGTCCGATCGGGCCTGCCCCGACGACCGCGACGGTGTCCCCCGGCTCGACGCCGCCGTTCAGCACGCCTACCTCGTAGGCGGTCGGGAGAATGTCGGAGACGAACAGCACCTGCTCGTCGGTCAATCCGTCGGGAACCGGGTAGACCGACGTGTCGGCGAATGGCACCCTCGCGAGCTCAGCCTGCAGCCCGTCAATCGTATGGCCGAAGATCCAGCCGCCGCCACCGGAGCACAGGCCGTACTTCGCTTCCTTGCAGAAGCGACAGCGACCGCACGAGGTGATGCATGAAATCAGCACGCGATCACCTACAGCGATCGTCGTCACCGCCTTCCCGATCTTGACGACGGTCCCAACGGCCTCGTGACCGAGAATCGTTCCGGGCTTCGTCTCAGGCACATCGCCTTTCAGGATGTGCAGGTCCGAGCCGCAGATCGTCGAGGTGTCGATCTTGACGATCGCATCGGTGGGCTCGAGAATCGTGGGGTCGGGAACGGTCTCCCAAGCCTTCTGACCGGGGCCGTGGTAGACGAGTGCGTTCATGGCAGCATCTCCTGTCCGAGTTTGCGCGACGGACGTTCGGCTCGCGCTCCCATCAATGTCGTTGCCTCCGCGCGTGCGTGCGTCCGGAGTCTCCCCGCACGTGCTGCGGTTTTTCCGCAGTCCGGCTAGAGCGGGTGGAGCGAGTCCCCGGCGAGCACCGACCGGACGCCGCGGGCGATCATCACGTCCTCGCGTGCTGTGACGATCCTGACGGCGACGGGGGATCCTGGGGCGGTGATGTCCGCATCGCCGGAGGCGCCTGCGTTTGCGTCGGCGTCGAGCGCGACACCGAGGAACGCGAGCTGCGCGCAGACGACGGCGCGCACGCGTTCTGAGTGCTCACCTACCCCGGCGGTGAAGACGAGCGCGTCGATTCCTGCGAGCGCAGTTGCCATCGCTGCGACCGCCTGAGCGACGCGGTAGCAGTAGATCTCCAGTGCCAGGCTCGATTGCGGGGCAGTGTCGAGGACGATCTGCGAGACGTCCCCCGTGCCTGCGAGTCCGACGAGCCCCGACTCGTGCTCGAGGGCGTGCTCGAGATCGTCGAGCTTGACGCCGTGGCGGAGGAGGTAGATCAGGACACCTGGGTCGACCGCGCCGGCCCGGCTCGCCATCGGCACTCCGTCGAGCGGAGTGAAACCCATGCTGGTGTCGACCGACGTTCCGTCCAAGACCGCCGTGACAGAGCAACCACCGCCGAGGTGGCAGACCACGACACGTGCGAAATCGACCTGGGCAGAGGCCCAGGCGACCGACAAACCGTGGAAGCCGTAGCGTCGGATGCCTCGCTCTCGAAACCGCTCGGGTAACAGAAACGTGGATGCAACCGCCGGCAGCGTGTGGTGAAACGCGGTGTCGAAGACCGCCACGTGATCGACGTCGGGCCAGCGCTGTCGCGCCTCGGCGATAGCGGCGACCGCCGGCGCGTTGTGGAGCGGCGCAAGCTCGACGAGGTCGGTGAGCTTCGCAAAGAGCGTGTCGTCGATTACGGTGGGGCGGTAGTGCTCGCCGCCGTGGACGATGCGATGGCCGACCGCAGTGACTTCCGCAGCGTCAGCGAACGTAGACACCGGACGCGACAGCTCATCCTGATCGACCATGCTGAGTTTGAGGCTGGTCGAGCCGGCGTTCACGACGAGAACGTCGCTCAGTCGGGCCACGTCCAATCGCGGATGTCAGGATCGTCGTCGCCGTGCGCGCGGGTGTAGGCGCGGGCAGCAAGACGACGCTCCTCCATGTGCTGCCGCAGGTGCGCTGAGCGGTCGGAGAGGCGTGGGACGCGATCGATGACGTCGATGACGAGATGGAACCGGTCCAGGTCGTTCAGCATCACCATGTCGAAGGGCGTTGTCGTAGTGCCCTCTTCCTTGTATCCGCGCACGTGCAGGTTGGCATGGTTTGCGCGCCTGTAGGTGAGGCGATGGATCAGCCAGGGGTAGCCGTGGTAGGCAAAGACGACCGGCTTCGAGTGTGTGAAGAGCGAGTCGAACTCGGCATCTGACATCCCGTGTGGATGTTCGCTGTCCGACTCGAGCCGCATCAGGTCGACAACGTTGACCACCCGCACCTTGAGCTCAGGCAGGTGCTCGCGCAGCAACGATACGGCGGCGAGCGTCTCGAGCGTGGGGACGTCCCCGCAGCAAGCCATGACCACATCCGGATCGCCGCCCGCGTCATTGGAAGCCCAGTCCCAGATTCCGGCGCCGCGAGTGCAGTGGATGATCGCGTCGTCGATCGACAGGTAATCGAGTGCCGGCTGCTTGCCTGCGACGATCACGTTGACGTAGTTGCGTGATCGCAGGCAGTGATCAGCAACCGAGAGCAGCGTGTTCGCGTCGGGCGGTAGATAGACGCGGATCACCTCGGCCTTCTTGTTCACCACGTGGTCGATGAAGCCAGGGTCCTGGTGTGAGAAGCCGTTGTGATCCTGGCGCCAGACGTGCGAAGACAGCAGGTAATTGAGCGATGCGACCGGTCGGCGCCAGGGGATGTCACGGGTCACCTTGAGCCATTTGGCGTGCTGGTTGAACATCGAGTCGATGATGTGGATGAACGCCTCGTAGCAGTTGAAGAGACCGTGCCGGCCGGTCAGGAGATACCCCTCGAGCCAGCCTTCGCACTGATGCTCGGACAACGTCTCCATCACCCGGCCGTCGACCGCGAGGCCTTCGTCGGTCGACTCGCGGCCGGAGTCCCACGCCCGGCCGGTGACGGTGAAGACATCACCAAGACGGTTCGATGCAGTCTCGTCGGGGCCAAAGAGGCGAAACGTCTGCGGGTTCCTCTCGATGATGTCGCGCACGAAGCCTCCGAGGACACGGGTCGCCTCGCTCGACCCGGTTCCCGGCGCATCGACGGTGACCGCGTAGTCGCGGAAGTCCGGCAGGCTGAGCTCTTGCAGGAGGGCGCCGCCGTTGGCGTGCGGGTTTGCGCTCATCCTTCGCTCTCCGGTCGGCGCGAGGGCGCGCAGCTCGGGCAGTAATCGGCCAACCTCGTCGAACAGCTCCTCGGGCCGGTAGCTCCGCATCCATTCCTCGATGATCTTCCGGTGGGCGGCATCGTCGCGCGCCGCGCCGACGGGCACCTGGTGAGAGCGCCACGTCCCCTCGACCTGGAGGCCGTCGACGTCGCGCGGGCCGGTCCAGCCCTTCGGGGAACGGAGGATCAACATCGGCCAGCGTGGCCGCTCGATCGTTTTGCCCTCCCGGGCCGCGTCCTGGAACGAGCGGATGTTGTCGAGCGCCTCGTCCAGGGCAGCGGCGAAGCGTCGGTGAGCGTGCGCGGGCGGCTCGTCGAGCTCGCTCGCGACGAGTAACGGACGCCAGCCGTAGCCCTCGAAGAGCGCGAAGAGCTCGCGCTCGGGGATCCGTGCGAGCACCGTCGGGCTGGCGATCTTGTAGCCGTTCAGATGCAAGATCGGCAGGACCGCTCCGTCGGTGACGGGGTTCAGGAACTTGTTCGAGTGCCAGCTCGTCGCCAACGGTCCAGTTTCGGCTTCGCCGTCGCCGACGACGCAGGCGACGAGCAGATCGGGGTTGTCGAACGCGGCCCCGAACGCGTGCGAAAGGGCGTAACCGAGCTCGCCCCCTTCGTGGATCGAGCCCGGAGTCTCCGGTGCGACGTGCGACGGGATCCCGCCCGGAAACGAGAATTGGTGGAACAGAGCCCGTAGCCCTGCCTCGTCTTCGGCGATGTGCGGGTAGACCTCGGAGTAGGTTCCCTCGAGGTAGGCGTTGGCGACCAGACCTGGTCCTCCGTGCCCCGGCCCGGTGACGTAGATCGCCGACACGTCGCGGGCCTTGATCGCCCGGTTCAGATGGGCGTAGATGAAGTTGAGGCCCGGCGTCGTACCGAAGTGACCCAGCAGGCGCGGCTTGACGTGCTCTGCTTGCAGCGGCTCTCTGAGCAGAGCGTTGTCGAGCAGGTAGATCTGACCGACCGAGAGGTAGTTGGCTGCGCGCCAGTAGGCGTCGAGGAGGTCGAGCTCGACGTCGTCGAGCTCTGCTCCAGCAACACTCAATGCGACCGCTTCTCGAGGATCACGAGGACGCTCAGCTGCTCATACCCGACGAACTGGTGATCGGCGCCTGCGGGCACGAATACCGACTCTCCCTCGTGCAGATCGATGCGTTTCCCCTCGACCTCGAGGGTGCCCCGCCCCTCGAGGACGACGTAGATCTCGTCGTCGGTGTGTGGCTGTTGACGATCTGGCTCGGGTGCGACGAGGACGTACACGCCGACCTCTACCGACTCCGACTCGTGGACGATCTCGTAGCCACCGTCCGCGGCGGCGAGTCGTGCCTTGACGGCAGCGATCTCGAACGCGTGGGCTGACGTTCGTGCAGTCACTCGGCTTCCTTCCTTTCCGTCACTCCTCTCTGCATCAGCAACTCTGAAACGGCGAGGGGCAAAGCGCCCCTCGCCGACCTGGTGCAGACCGACGGTCAGCTGACCCGTACGGTGAGACGGAGCACGTTGTCCTCGCCGGTCGTCTTCACGCCGGACATGTAGTCCTCCCCGGCCTTCGTGGTGAACCGGTAGACGCCGGGCTTCGAGAACGTGATCGAGGTCGCTGCACCCATCCGGGCGAGCATCGCCGGCGGATATGTCCCGTGCATTCCCATGCTGCCCCCACGCGAGACTCGCGTGTAGAGAACGGCAGGCCCGCTGGACTCGATCAGCTTGTGAGGCATCACGTCGTTATTCGTCACGGTGACGCTTCCGCCATGGCGGAGTGTGACCGACTTGCTCGTACCGAAGGCACCGCCGTTCAGCGACCAGGAGTGGCATCCACGCAGCTGATGGTGAATCGTCAGCGACGCGTGGGATGCAGGATTCGCCGGCGCGACGGCCGCAAAGGTTCCCGCGAGGACGAGCAGAGCGAGGATTGGAATCGTACGAGTGGCCTTCATGGCGCTCCCTTGTTGACTGTTTCCAGTCTCGGTCTGTGCGACCGGCGGGTCATCCGTGCACGCGCTGCCCGGGCTGCATGCTTCCCGTTTGGTCTCTGCGGGTTTGCCGCAGCTACCAGCCTTTGATGGAAGCGACGGGTCGCGCGGGCCGCAACCGGATGCGCATGTCGACCGCGAGGCAGCTCTCGCCGAGGCCGAGAACCGGGTTGAGGTCGAGCTCGGCGATCTCCGGGTTCTCCTCCGCGAGCAGGGCGAGGCGATGGACGAGGTCGGTCAGCGCAGCGGCGTCAGCCGGCGCGGCGCCCCGGAAGCCGGCCACCAACTTGCCCGCCTTGCCGCCGTGCACGAGCTCGGCCGCGTCGACATCGGTGAGCGGTGCGACGGCGAAGCGTGTGTCGCCGATCAGTTCGGCGAACACGCCTCCTGGCCCGAACGCGACCAGTGGGCCGAACACAGGGTCCTGGACGACGCCGGCAAGCAGCTCGACGCCCCCCTTGATCATCGGTTGCACGATCAGCGGTGCGCCGATCCGAAGAGCGGCAGTGCGTACCGCTTCGGCCGTCATGAGCCCGAGTGCGACGCCGCCACTCTCGGTCTTGTGCCGACCCGGCACAGCGCTCTTGACCACCGCGGGGAACCCGAGTTCCTCGGCGGCCAACACTGCCTCCTCTGCGCTCAGGACGACGCGCTCGGGAACGAGCGGGATACCGTAGGCAGCGAGCAGGGTGCGCGCTTCAGCGGGAGAGAGCCACCGTTCGTCCGTGACGGATTCGACAAGACGACGGCCCTCGACACGATCGACGCCCTCGACCGGAGTTGCGCTTCCCGCCGCCCGGCCGAGCCAGTCGGCGCGGTCGGCCGCAAGCCCGAGCGCGCGCGCGGCCGACTCGGGGTAGAGAAATGACGCTACGGGTGATCCTGATTCGCGCAGCCGAGCTGGGATCCCGTCAGCGCTGACGATCACCACGAGCACGGGCTTCTCTGCTCCAACGGCCGCTTCGGCGATCGCCGCCGCTACGTCGTCTGCTGTCGCGACGACCGGTGGAACGAACAAGACGATCACGCTGTCGACGCCGGGGTCTGCGAGCAGGAGCGGCAGCACGGTCGCGTAGGTCGCAGCCGTCGCCGAGCCGAGGACGTCGACCGGGTTCGCGACACTCGCGTCGGCGGGAAGTTCCGCTTCGAGCGCCCGGCGCGTCCTGTCCTCCAGCGGCTCGAGGGCGAGTCCTGCGGCGCCGCAGGCGTCTGCGCAGAGAATGCCGAGCCCACCGGCGTTGCTGAGAACTGCGGTTCGACGGCCACGAGGGAGTGGCTGGCTCGACAGAAGCGTTGCGGCGTCGACCAACTCCTCGAGCGTTCGCGCTCGCAACACGCCGGATTGCCGGAACAGCGCGTCGACCGCAACCTCGGAGCCCGCGAGGGCAGCGGTGTGGGAGCTCGCGGCCCGCGCCCCGACCTCCGTCGTTCCGGCCTTGAGCGCCAGGATCGGCTTGTGTCGCGCGACGCGGGCGGCGAGGCGGCCGAACTTCCGCGGATTTCCGAACGACTCGAGGTAGAGCAGGATCAACTCGGTCTCGTCGTCGTCCTCCCACCACTCGAGGAGATCGTTCGACGACACGTCCGCTTTGTTCCCGATCGAGACGAACGCCGAGAAGCCGAGGTTGCGCTCGGCTGCTTTCTCGAGCAGAGCGAGGCCGAGTGCGCCGCTCTGGCTCGAGAATGCGATGCGGCCCGGCGGCAGAGCGCGGGGAGCAAAGGTCGCGTTCAGGCCGATGCCGGGGACAGCGATACCGAGGCAGTTCGGCCCGATCAGCCGCGCTCCGTGCGATCGCACGAGCGCGAGCAGCTCTTCTTGCCGCTCGAGACCATCGCGACCGACTTCGGCGAATCCGGAGGAGATCACGCAGAGCGCCCGAACCCCCGTCGCAAGCGCGATCCGCGCCGCATCCACGACACGTGCCGCCGGAAGACAGATGACGGCGAGGTCGATCGGAGCGTCGATCTCTGCGACCGAGCTGAAGGCACGGACGCCGGCCACGGGCTCGGCAGTCCTGTTGACCGGGTAAGCAGCCCCTTGAAAGTCCGCTTGCAGGATATTGCGGAAGAGCTCGCCGCCGATCGAACCGCGCCGAGGCGAGGCCCCGATGACGGCGACCGTGGCCGGCTGGAAGAACGGACGGAGGGAGGCGCCGACCGCCTCGTGGTCGCGCGCGTCCACACGGGCGAGCAATGCTGTGCTCCGCGCGATCGCCAAGCGAACCTCGACCTCCCCGCCTTCTGTCTTTCGAACGACGTCGTAACCGGCATCCGCGAACACCCGCAACATTGCATGGTTGTCCGCCAAGACGTCGGCGACGAACGTTTCGACTCCCTCGCGTCCCGCCAACGCCGCGAGTTGTTCGAGCAGACGCGCGCCGACGCCGTGCCCCTGTAGGTCGTCCGCGACGGTGAACGCAACCTCGGCGACCGATGGGTCGCGGAGGCAGGCGTACTCGCCGATCGCGACCACCCGGAGGCCATCGGCCGCAGTTTCGACCGACCCGATCAGGGCGCCGCGGTCGGCAGCCGGTAGCAGGAAATGCTCGATCAGCGAATCGTCGACTCGCCGCACTCCGTGGAAGCGCGAACGCATGCTGTCGGCCGAGAGTCCGGCGAAGAAGCTCAGTAAGCCGGCGGCATCGTCGGTCTGAGGAGGTCGGAGCCGCATCGTCGCGCCGTCGCGCAGGATCACATCGACGACGTTGAGCTCTTGCGAAGCGGCGTTCATGGGTACAGCCTGCCGCAGTCCGGTGATCCTCGGCTCCGCGTCGTCACTGATCTTGCCTGCGGGCAATCCGCTAAAGACACGGTCGGGCCCGTTCCGTCGCCCGCAACAGAGGTGCGGGAAAGCCGCAGACGCTCTGTGCTCGAACGCCGATGGTCTTTCACGCCATACCGCTGATGCTGCGGTCTAGATCCGTAATGACGACCGAGAGGAAGCAAACCATGAAGAGATATCTGCAGTGGGGTGGAGTGGCAGCGGCAATCGTCTTGATTGCTTTCGGCGTCGGCGCGATCGTCGTCGGGGTCAACGGCCGCTCGACCGTGCATTCGAGCCTGACGCAGGAGGCGATCGTCGGTTCGCCGGACATGAACGCTTCCGGTATCGCTGCCGAAGCAAAGAAGGCCGGTCTCCCGACGAGCATCAAGCTGCCCACAGCTGACATCGCCGGGAAGCCGATCACCAACGGTTCTCGCGCACGTGCCTTCGCGAGCTACATGCGGATCCACGCACTCGAGGCGACCGGCGGGCTCACGTACTCGCAGATGCCGCGCTTCGCAACGGCGGACGGCAAGGGTACGAGCGATGTCACCAAGGCGCTGAACGGCGCAAACGGGCAGCCGCTCGACAACCCGCTACGGAACACGTGGATCAGCGAGACGGCGCTCTCGACAGCGCTGAACACGTCGTACATGGCTGAGCAGGTAGCGCTGTTCGGCATCGTCGTCGGCATCGCGCTCGTCTTGAGCGGCATCGGGTTCCTCGTGCTGACGCTCGGCGGGGCACTCCGGGGTCGTGGGGTGGTCGCGGCGACGAAGACGCACCCGAGCCCGCGCGCCACGCCATCTGCAGTCTGAGCCAGCTCGGATCGGTGATTGACGAAGGCGGCCGATGGCCGCCTTTGTCATTTCGTCGATCAGTCGGCGGGGCCCTCGGCGTTCAGCAACCCTTCAGCGAGGGCGTAGCGAACGAGTTGGGCTCGGGTCTGCAGGTGAAGCTTTTGCATGATGTGCGCGCGGTGTGTCTCAGCGGTGCGAACCGAGATGTAGAGCGCTCCGGCGATCTCCTGGTTCGTGTGGCCGAGTGCGAGCAAGCGAAGAACATCGCGTTCGCGGTCGGACAGCGGGTCAGCCTCGGCTCGCTTCCGCTCCTCGGCCTCGGCAGAAACCATGCGTGCGCCGAGAGTCGGGTGGACGTAGCTGCCTCCGCCTGCGACCTCTCTGACTGCGGCGACGAGGTCGGTGTCGGCGGCCTCCTTCAAGATGTAGCCCTCCGCCCCTGCGGCGAACGCTTCGCGGACGTAGTGCGGATCGTCCTGCATCGAGAGGATCAAGACCTTCGCGCCGGGTGACTCCCTCAGCACATCGGGGATCGTCTCGATGCCATTCTTGCCGGGCATGACCACGTCCATCAGGATGACATCGGGTCTCTTGGCGCGCGCCTCGAAAATGGCGTGTTGAGAATCGCCCGCCTCGCCGACGACCTCGATTCCGTCCTCGGAGTCGAGCACCCGGCGGAGGCCACTTCGGACGACGGCATGGTCATCGACGATCAGCACGCGGATGTTCACGGCAGGGGAACCTTGGCCACGATGGTTGTCCCGCCGCCGGGTCGTGACTCGATGGTGACCTTGCCGTCGACGAGGGTGAGACGTTCTTCCATCCCGTCGAGTCCCATCCCGTCGCGGGCAGCGTCGACCACGAAGCCGCGCCCGTCGTCCTCGATCAGTGCGGTCATCGATCCGCGGCCCATCGCGAGAACTATGCTCACGCGGCGCGCCTCGGCGTGCTTGACCACATTCGTGAGTGCCTCCTGCACCATCCGATAGACGGCTGTCTCAACCTCACTCGGAAAGCGCTGATCGTCGAGTTGAGCCT
>JACDGR010000470.1 GCA_013821525.1 Actinomycetota bacterium | reverse complement strand
TCCTCACGCTGCCTGCTGCCGCCGACAGCATGCGAGCGGCGCGCGGGGAGGTCACCTCGGTCACCGCGACGTCGATTGCCGTTCGCGGCGAGGCGCACGGACTTCGTTGCGCAGTCAGAGCCTCCTCACCATCGGTCGCGGCGATCAAGGTCGGCGATCGCGCCGCAATCGCATGTCACCGCGTCGGCGCCGTCCTCGTGCTCGCGAGGATCAAGCACCTGATCGCCGCTGCACCGACCGCCGGGGACACGGCGCAGGTCACGTTCGGAGGCGCGGTGACGGTAGTCTCCGATTCGTCGGTCACCCTCCACGACGGGAACCGTGACATCACCTGCTCGGTCGGCGATTCCTCGCCCAAGCTCACGGGGGTCAAGGTGGGCGATCACGCGAAGGTGACGTGTGCAGCCGGCGTTCTGATCACTTTCACGCCGATCACGATCCACACCACTCCTCCGGCAGCTACGACCGGCGGCGGAACGGTCAGCGCGCTTTCGACTACGTCGATCACCGTGCACAACAGCGAGCACGGTGACGTCACCTGCGCACTCGCCTCGTCCTCTCCCAGCGTGCACGAGCTCCACGTCGGCGACGTCGTACGCTTCGGCTGCGTCGGCGGGACGCTGGTCGCCGTCTCGAAGGTGACGGTGTCGGTGCCCCCTCCGCCGACGCCGACCACCACGCCGCCGGCAACCATCGCCTTCGGCACCATCACCGCGCTCACGTCCACAGCGCTGACGATCAACAACCCCGAACACGGCGATCTCACCTGCACGGTCGGCGCGCACTCACCTGCGCTCGGCGACTTCCACGTCGGTGACCGCGTGCGTATCGGTTGCAGCGACGGAGCGATGCTCCTGTCGATCGCACGCTACTAACGCGAGATCGGAGAGAGCTCAGAGCGGGATGTTGCCGTGCTTGCGCGACGGCTTGCGCTCGCGCTTCGTGATCGAGGTTCGCAACGCGTCGATCAGCACCGGGCGCGTACGCCGCGGCTCGATCACCTCGTCGACGTAGCCGCGCTCGGCGGCGGTGTACGGGTTCGCGAACTGCTCGCGGTACTCGGCGATCAGCTCTGCTCGACGCGCGTCGGGATCGGCCGCCTCGGCGAGCTCCGAGCGGAAGATGATGTTGACGGCGCCGTCTGGCCCCATCACCGCCACCTCGGCGGTCGGCCAGGCGAAGTTGAAGTCGGCACGCACGTGCTTCGAGCTCATCACGTCATAGGCGCCGCCGTAGGCCTTCCGGGTGATCACCGTGAGCTTCGGCACGGTGGCCTCGCAGTAGGCGTAGAGCAGCTTCGCGCCGTGGCGGATGATCCCGCCCCACTCCTGCGTGGTGCCCGGCAGGAAGCCGGGCACATCGACGAAGGTGACGAGCGGGATGTTGAACGCGTCGCACGTACGCACGAAGCGAGCGGCCTTCTCCGAGGAGTCGATGTCGAGCACGCCCGCAAGCGACTTCGGCTGGTTGCCGACGATGCCGACGCTGTACCCGCCGAGCCGCGCGAAGCCGGTGACGATGTTGTCGGCGTAGCGCGGTTGGATCTCGAGGAACTCACCGTCGTCGACGATTGCGTGGATTACCTTCTTGATGTCGTACGGCTTCGTTGCCTCGTCGGGGATCAATTCGTCGAGCTCGGGCGCCTCGCGATCGGTCGGGTCGGCCGCCTCGTCGTAGGGCGTCGGGTGCTCGTTCGACTGCGGCAGGAAGCTGAGCAGGTATCGCGCATCCTCGAGCGCGGCTTCCTCGGTTGCCGCTGTCAGATGCGCAACGCCGGACTTGGTCGAATGCGCGGTCGCGCCCCCGAGTTCCTCCATCGTCACGTCTTCGCCCGTGACCGTCTTCACCACATCGGGGCCGGTGATGAACATGTACGACGAGCCCTCGACCATCAGGATGAAGTCCGTGATCGCCGGCGAGTAGACAGCACCGCCGGCGCACGGCCCCATCACGATCGAGATCTGCGGGATCACTCCCGAGGCCTGAACGTTCCGCCAGAAGATCTCGGCGTAGCCCGCCAGCGAGACAACCCCTTCCTGAATGCGCGCACCGCCCGAGTCGTTGATGCCGATCAGCGGGCAGCCGTACTTGAGCGCGAGATCCATCACCTTGCAGATCTTCTCGGCGAAGACCTCGCTCAACGAGCCGCCGAAGACGGTGAAGTCCTGGCTGAAGACGAAGACGCGGCGACCGAAGATCGTCCCGTAGCCGGTCACCACCGCGTCGCCGTAGGGGCGCCGCTCGAGCATCCCGAAGTTCGACTCGCGGTGACGCACGTAGCGGTCGAGCTCGACGAACGAGCCCGGGTCGCACAGTCCTTCGGCGCGCTCACGGGCGAGCAGCTTGCCGGCGTCCTTGTGCTTCGCGACCGACTTCTCGGAGCCTGAGTGCCGCGCCTCACCTCGCAGCTCAGCGAGCCACTGGAGCTTCGCGCGTGTCGTATCGTGCGAGCGCTTCTCCGTCTGCGACATCAGAGCGCACCCTAGATGGTCGATGCCACGATTG
>JACDGR010000469.1 GCA_013821525.1 Actinomycetota bacterium | reverse complement strand
GGCGCCGAACCGCTCGTACTGCCCGGGGGCGCCGTCCAGCGAGACGGCATTGTTGCAGGTGAGCAGGATGTCGCGGCGGGCGCTGCCGAGCGCAAGGGTCCACGCGGAGTGGACGAACCAACGGGACCCTCAACCGGATCGTCCGGGAGTTCTTCCCGACTTCCCGAAAGGTGTGCTCATCACCCCCGATCCAGACTATCTCGCGACCGTGACTTCCAAAATCAACGACCGACCCCCGTACGATACATAACTGGAAGAAGCCCTCCGAGTTATTCACCGAACTCGTCGAATCACATGCTTCCACTGGCTGAATTTGCCCACCGCTACGGGAGAGGCTTACTCGGCAACTACGCCAAAGCCGTGGTCTGCTCACCGAGTGTAAACAATGCCAGCTAACACATCTTCCTGGGATCTCCTCTGTAGGCCAACATCTGGTCGGTCGGCGAGCTGACCGCGTCACGCGGCTCTGCGGTTGAATGCACAACGCAGTCCGGGGCGACGAGGAAATCGTCGCCGAACGCAAGGGATCCGTTGATGAAGGTCGGGCAGGAGCAGCCAAGAGTTTCCGCCTCCGCTGAGCCGGGCGAGGGGGTCGGCCTCTCGTCTGAAGGTTGAGACACTGCGGACACCTCGTTACGTGCTGCTCTGTCGGGTCTGAACTCAGCCTGCTGCGATGCCGAGCAAGTTCTAGGTTCAGCAGGACGATGTCGTCGTGTTAGATAAGGAATTGGAGGAGGCAGGCGGGACTTTCAGTGAGCGAGCGGGCACTCCGCATTCGACGATCTTCGTCGAGTCAGCGCACCCGCCTGCCGTACTGCCCGAATCGACGCGGCCGGAGAGCGCCGCATTGACGCAGCATCTGCGGGTCGACCCCACATCGCAACAGCTGCGGCCGCCTACGAGTCGCCGGTAGCAATAAGACCGATCGGTACAAGACGGCCGATTGCTACGACGTGACACGCGCCGGTACCACCTCTCGCTCGATCGACGGAACTTCACCCGCGCACGCCACATGCTCTCCATGCCTGGTCGTCTCGTTGCGTGGGTCTACTCCTGACCGAAACGCCTCTCCTTTCTGGATCACCGCGAGCCGCAGCCTGTACGCGACGGCTTCCTGCAGACTTCGCCAACGTGTGCCGCTGCGTTACCACCCGGAAGGGTGTTGACCAGGGTGTGGCTGGCCGAGCCAGAGGACCCGGAGGCTTATTCACAACCTCAGAGTCGATCTTCGCGTATACCCGCTGACCTGCGATGACCTGGTCAGTCCAGGAGGTTGTGAATAAAGTTCCCGGTCGACAGGGCGATCAGGAATGAGTCCGGGGTTGGATGCTGCCGACCAGGGCCGAGTCCGGGTGCTCGCCAACGTCTGGTGCGCTCGGAAGCCGTGCTGCCGGGGTGGGCAGGCAGAGCGTTTGCGCTGTTCTACAACAGAACAGGTCGATGAGGGCACCACCCGATGGGGGGACATTCAGGACCAGTCGCCGCCTCCGCGCGTCTACCCGGCGTCTACCCGTGACGAGGACTAGCACCTTGGCACTCCTGTAGGACGAACCGCGCGCGACAATCAGCAGAGGACATGCGATGCGCAATAGCCACACCGTCATCCATCTAAGAACGGCGTTCGAGATCGTCTCTGACGATACCTCTACAACGCCCGTCGAGGGTAATCTGACCTACGACAGCCGAGATCCATACGCCTTGCGGGTCTCCTTTCGTACCGATATTTCAACGACTATCGACTGGCTGTTCGCCCGCGATCTCCTACGCGACGGACTAACCGCGCCAGCCGGCACCGGTGACGTCCGAATCGAGCCGACATCCGACAACCTTGACCAACTGCGCTTCGAGTTCTCCTCTCCCTGCGGATACGCCGCTCTCGTCACCTGCGCGAATACCCTGGAAAACTTTCTGTACCGCACTTTGGAGGCCGTTCCCGAAGGCGCTGAATACTCTGCATTCGACTTCGAACTCGCCTTATCTGAGCTGCTGGATGGCCTGCCACGCGGCCTATGGAATCGGGAATAAACATTATCGATGAGATCGACCCGAAAAGTGTTTTACAGGACGCTCGGCGTGAATCCGGATCATAAAAATAGCACTGAGGTGATCTCTCCAAGAATCGCGTAGCTGGAATGGTTTGGTGTGTGTGAGGACGAGCGCGGCTTGGTGCAGTCGGCGATCCTGCTGGGGCTGGGACGACCTGCTGCGCCTGGCCGGGTCGCTCAAGTTCGGGCACGCCACCGCGCCGCTGATCGTCGGCAAGCTGTCGGCGTCGAGCCGGCAGAACGCGCTCGCCACGGCGTTGAAGGAGTACGGGGCGCTGCGGCGCACGATCTACGCCGCCCGCTACCTGTCCGACCCGACCTACCGGCGGAAGATCTCCCGCCAGCTCAACAAGGGCGAGTCGCTGCACGCGCTCAAGCGTGACCTGCTGTATGCCCATGAGGGCACAGAGGCATTCCGAGTAACGGTCCGTAGCTCGCTGTGACTGTCCGGGTTGGACGGTGACAC
>JACDGR010000468.1 GCA_013821525.1 Actinomycetota bacterium | reverse complement strand
ATGCTGGTCTGGGCCGGGATGGATCCGGGACTCGCCCGCCCGGACGAACGCGGCCTGGCCGTACGCGGGCCACAGTGTGCTCGGCACCGCCTCGCCAGCTGCACCTCGGCGTGCACTTCGTAGCGCGTCGATCGGGGACGCGGCCGACGAGGAAGGGAAAAGCTGGAGGCCGACGGAGACGGCGACCGCTGCGATCACGACCAGGAGGCCGGCGAGCCGAAGCCTGCGCAGACGACGAGCTGTTCTTCGTGCTGATCGGCGCGGGCTCATCCCGCCATCTAAGGCAGCGCGGTGTTGCAGGCCCGTCTCCGGTTTTCGATATGCCGACGAAACCCGGCCGCTCTAGCATCGGGGCATGCGCGTGTTGATCCTGGAGGACGAGCCTTACCTGGCGGAAGCGATCCGGGACGGGCTACGCCTGGAAGCGATCGCCGCAGACATCGCCGGTAACGGCGAAACCGCTCTGGAACTGCTCAGCCTCAACGACTACGACATCGCCGTCCTCGACCGGGACGTTCCAGGCCCGAGCGGCGACGAGATCGCCAAACGCATCGTCGGCTCCGGCAGCGGCACGCCGATCCTGATGCTCACCGCTGCCGACCGTCTCGAGGACAAGGCAACCGGGTTCGAGCTCGGCGCCGACGATTACCTTACGAAGCCGTTCGAGCTCCGAGAGCTGGTGTTGAGGCTGAGAGCGCTCGACCGCAGGCGCGCGCACGCGAGGCCGCCCGTGCACGAGATCGCGGGGCTACGGCTCGACCCGTTTCGCCGAGAGGTCTACCGCGACGACCGCTACGTCGCGCTGACCCGGAAGCAGTTCGCAGTCCTCGAGGTCCTCGTTGCTGCCGAAGGTGGCGTCGTCAGTGCCGAGGAGCTCCTGGCGAGAGCGTGGGACGAGAACGCTGACCCGTTCACGAACGCCGTGCGCATCACCGTGTCGGGACTGCGCAAGCGGCTCGGCGAGCCCTGGATCGTGGCCACGGTGGCCGGCGTCGGCTACCGCATCGACGCCGGCGAGCCGGCAGGAGCAGAACGTGGGTAGAGCGCCCGGTCTGAGCGTTCGTCTCAGGCTCACGCTCAGCTACGTCGGCTTCCTGATGCTCACGGGCACCGTGCTGCTCGTCGTCGGGTACCTCTCTCTCTCGCGCGGCGTGCACCCAGGTGTGCTCTTCCTCGTGCGCACTCACGCCGATCTCGTGCGCGCGTTCGCACCGACCGTGGCGATCCTGCTGGCGTTCCTGCTCGTCGTGGGTCTACTCGGAGGTTGGCTGCTCGCCGGCCGTATGCTCGCACCGCTGACGCGCATCACGGACGCCACACGTGTGGCCGCGAACGGATCGCTCTCACATCGGATCGAGCTGGAAGGACGTCACGACGAGTTCCGCGAGCTTGCCGACGGCTTCGACGCCATGCTCGCGAGGCTCGAGGCGCACGTCGCCGAGCAGCAACGATTCGCTGCCAACGCGTCGCACGAGCTACGCACGCCGTTGGCGATCACGCAAACGCTGCTCGACGTCGCGCGCAACGATCCCAACCGCTCGAACGGCGCGCTCGTCGACCGCCTGCACGCCGTCAACACGCGAGCGATCGACCTGACCGAAGCGCTGCTCCTGCTCAGCCGTGCGGAGCAACGGTCTTTCACCCGAGAGCACGTCGACCTGTCTCTCGTCGCGGAAGAAGCCGTCGAGACGCTCGCGCCGCTCGCAGAAGCACGTGGCTTGACGATCGAGACTTCAGGCGACATGACGCCCACCGACGGTTCGCCCGCGCTCCTGCTGCAGATGGCGACGAACCTCGTGCACAACGCGATCGTCCACAACCTGCCCGAGCACGGCACCGTGTGGGTCACCTCCAGCCCTCACCCTGATCGGGCGAACCTGACGGTCGAGAACACCGGTGAGACGCTCACCGAGCAGTCGGTTGCCACGCTCGCCGAGCCGTTTCTACGCGGCTCCGAGCGCATCCGTACCGACCACGCGGGCGTCGGACTCGGCCTGGCGATCATCAAGAGCATCGCGCTGGCCCACGACGGAAGCCTCACGCTCACACCACGCGCCGGCGGCGGGCTCCGCGTCGAGGTGCAACTTCCCGTCGGGTCACGCGAAAGAGCTGCCGACCCGGTGCCAACCTCCGATCAGACCGGCTGAGCACAGTGCGCATCGACGAGCGCGCGGGCAGCCTCTCGCGCTACGGCGGCGGAGCGAGGATCGCCGTCGAGGACGCCTGCGGCGAGCCCTCCGTCGAGCAGCAGCGTCAGGCTGCGTGCGAGGCCGTCCGGATCACGCGCGCCCGCGGCAAGGGCGAGCTCTCTCACCCACGCGCGGACTGCGTCCTTGTGCTGGACGGTGCGCGCGTGCGCCTTCGTGCCGGACGCTGACTCGGCAGCAGTATTGATAAACGGAGGATGTCCGGATCGTCGTGGAACTTCGGCGGCGATCCCCGCTTGACGATCAGACGGTAACGAGTTCAGCGACCTCCTGATGGTCGAGGGTCTCGGGAGCGGTGTGTAGTGCGTGAC
>JACDGR010000467.1 GCA_013821525.1 Actinomycetota bacterium | reverse complement strand
GCATCGCGATGAGCATGGGCTCGCTGCTGCTTGCCGGCGGCGCGAAAGGGAAGCGGATGTCCCTGCCGAACTCACGGATCCTGATCCATCAGGTGTCCGGCGGCTTCCAGGGCCAGGGCACCGACATCGAGATTCAGGCTCGCGAGGTGATCGGTCTCAAGCGGCGTCTGGAAGAGATCTACACGGAGCACACCGGCAAGGAACGGGAACAGATTTCGCACGATATGGAGCGGGATTTCTTCCTGAGCCCGGTTGAAGCGCAGGAGTACGGGATCATCGACACGGTGATCACGCATCGGGAAGCTGGGCGGGGCGTGGCTGCCGCCTAGAGGACCGGGGTAGCCATTTCAGCCAATCGAGGGTAAAAGGAGTAGGGGATGGCGCGCGCTAGCGAAGGAAACGAGCAGCTTCTCTGCAGCTTCTGCGGCAAGTCGCAGCGCCAGGTCAAGAAGTTGATTGCCGGCCCCGGCGTCTACATCTGCGACGAGTGCATCGATCTCTGCAACGAGATCATCGACGAGGAGCTGACGACACCGAGCTCGCTCGACCTCGAGAACCTCCCGCGCCCGACCGAGATCTACGCCTCCCTGAACGAGTACGTCGTCTCGCAGGAAGAGGCAAAGCGCTCGCTCGCGGTCGCCGTCTACAACCACTACAAGCGCGTCCAGATGGGTGCCGAGGAAGGCGAAGTCGAGCTGCAGAAGTCGAACATCATGCTGCTCGGCCCGACGGGCTGCGGCAAGACGCACCTCGCGCAGACGCTCGCACGCATCCTCAACGTCCCGTTCGCGATCGCCGACGCGACGGCGCTCACCGAGGCCGGCTACGTCGGTGAAGACGTCGAGAACATCTTGCTGAAGCTGATCCAGGCTGCGGACTTCGACATCAAGAAGGCAGAGACCGGGATCATCTACATCGACGAGGTCGACAAGATCGCGCGCAAGGCCGACAACCCGTCGATCACGCGCGACGTCTCCGGCGAAGGCGTGCAGCAGGCGTTGCTGAAGATTCTCGAGGGAACCGTCGCGTCGGTGCCCCCGCAGGGCGGCCGCAAGCACCCGCACCAGGAGTTCCTCTCGATCGACACGACGAACATCCTCTTCATCTGCGGCGGCGCGTTCGCCGGGATCGACAAGATCATCGCGAAGCGCCTCGGCAAGAACGCAGTCGGCTTCGGACGCGAGATCTCGGGCAAGCGCGACGCCCAGAGCGCGGAGCTGCTCGCCGACGTGATGCCGGAGGACCTACTCAACTTCGGCCTGATTCCGGAGTTCATCGGTCGCCTTCCCGTCATCTCGGCGGTGCATCAGTTGAAGCGCAACGACCTCGTGCAGATCCTGACCGAGCCGAAGAACGCGCTCGTCAAGCAGTACCAGCGCTTCTTCAACTACGACCACATCGATCTCGTGTTCACAGACGACGCGCTGTGGTCGATCGCCGACAAGGGCCTCGAACGCGAGACCGGTGCACGCGGGCTGCGCTCGATCATCGAGAACGCATTGCTCGACGTGATGTTCGAGCTGCCGTCGCGGACCGACGTCTCCAAGTGCGTGATCACCAAGGAGACGATCGAGAAGGGCCTGAAGCCGACGCTCGTCACGAGCGCCGGGGCCGACATCGGCCCCGACGAGCTCGTCGAAGAGTCGGCCTAGTACTTCGCGCCGGGCGTCCCCTGCGTGGGATCGCACGCGTAGGGCGCCAGCTGTGCGTCGGCCCAAGACCGCGAGTTGGGGCCAAGCGCGACGGTCTGGGCCGTTGCAGGGGCACCGCCGGGCGTCTGGTTGACGCTCGCGTCCGTGCCGAGGGTCGGGTCTGCGCCCGCTGCCGGGAGTTGATCCTTGAAGTAGCGCAGGATCGCGCGCTGCTGCCACCACCGGTCGAAGAAGTACGCGTGCTCTCCGCGCTGCAGCTCGATCGTCCGCTGCAGCGGGTTGCCGGCGTTGTAGGCCGCCATCATCTGTGCCTCGACGCCGGGTACGAGCGAATCGTCCTGTGCGTAGAAGTTGAGTAGGGGGACGCGAACCGCGCTCTGCGCGTGCATCGCGGTCTCGTGCGCGAGGATGTCGAAGCCGGTCGTGCCGTAGTACGTCGCCGCGTGGTCAAGCGCGCCGCACACGGTCGTCTCGCCCGGCGTGACGAGCGCGACGAGCGCATCGGAGGCCGCGATGTTCGTCGATAGCTGCGTGTTCTGATCGGCTGGACCGCTGAACGTGAGTCCTGCTGCGAAGACGTGGTGCTTCGCCGCCTGGTCGAGCGCCAGCGCGAGCACGGTGTTCTGTGCGCCTTCGCTGAACCCGACGATGCCGACCGCGCCGACGCCCGGCTGCGCCTGCAGGTACCGGCCGGCAGCGAGGACGTCCTCGGCCTCCTTCCAGCCGAAGGTCTGCAGCCAGCTCGGGTTGCCGTAGCCGGCCTGCGACTCGAAGGCAAAGTCGCGCTGGTCGGCCGCGACCACGTCGTACCCGCGGGCGTAGAGGAGCGCTGCCCAGCGGATCACCGACGCATAGCCGTGCGTGTTGA
>JACDGR010000466.1 GCA_013821525.1 Actinomycetota bacterium | reverse complement strand
CCCGCGACTGTTCAGAGATCTGGCGTCAGTTTTCCGGGTAGCGGTTCTGCGAGGACGACGCGCTCCGGTGGCAGCCGCGGCAACTCGCTACCGACGTACGAGGCAAGTGCCTCGTCGATGCCGATGTCCTTGCCGGCGCGCTCCGACAAGAACCAGCGATGCTCGAGCACCTGATGGAAAACCTCGGCGGCGGGCAGACGTCCGTACAGGCTCTCGGGCACGGCGTTCACGGTCGGCTCGAAGATCTCCTCGCGCCAGCGGGAGGCGACCACGGACTCGGACACGGTCCGCTTCAGCTCGCGTTCGAGCGCCTCGCGGAAGCGCGCGATGTCGTTCAGCATCCGGCGAGCCTGTCGCTCTTGCGCGTCGAGGCCGGTCAGGCGGAGGAGCCGGTGCCGGTGATGGCCAGGCTCGACGACGTGCGGGTCGAGACGGAGGCGGTAGCCACCCGGCACGGCGTCGAGCTGGATCTCCTCGACGTCGAACCCGAGCTCGTTGAGGCGCCGGAGCCGCTCGTCGAGCTTGTAGCGCTCGTCGCCGCGGAAGGTCTCGGCGTGGGTCACCTCGCTCCAGAGCGCCTCGTAGCGGCGCACGATCTCCTCACCGGTCTCGTCCGGGTCGAGCCCGGGCGGTAGACCCACCTCGGCTTCGACGTCGAGCAGCTCGCCGAGGATGTTGGTCTGGGCGATGTCGAGGTCATAGCCGCGCTGGCCGTCGGAGAGCGCCCCGTGCAGCTCGCCCGTCTCGGCGTCGACGAGATAGGCGGTGAGCGCGCCGGCGTCGCGGCGGAAGAGCGCGTTCGAGAGCGAGCAGTCGCCCCAGAAGAAGCCGCGCAGGTGGAGTCGTGCGAGCAGCTCGGCGAGCGCGTTCAGCAGGTGCGTGCGGAGATCGGGGATGCCCTGGCCGGAGAAGAGCACGCGATAGGGGAGTGAGTACTCCAGGTGCTGCGTGATCAGAACGGAATCGAGATCGCCGCCGCGTCCCGTGACGATGCCGACGGGCTCGACCACCGGGAGGCTCTGATCCTCGAGCCGGCGGAGTAGCGTCCATTCGCGTCGCGCCGGCCGCTCGGGCAGCTCCTTGAGCGCATAGAGCACGCCGTCGTACTCGACGAAGCGCACGACATGGCGGCTGATCCCCCGGATCACTCGGACGAGCCGCTCGGTCGTCCACTCCTCGAGCGGGATGTCCCACGGCAGGTCGAGGAAGTCGGGGTGACCGGTTCGCGCAACGATCCTGAACGTCTCGGGCTGCATCAGCGCTCGATCGTAGAGCCGTCGTACGAGACGACTCCGCCGGGGCTTGCGACGATCGTGTTGTGCTTCAGCGTTGCCTCGGCGAAGTAGTGCGCCTCGATTGCTACGCCGTTACGCTGGGGGTCGGAGAGGTCGCGTGTCGTGCCGCTGATCGTGTTGTGCTCGATCGCGCATTCGGAGTGGTCGAGGCAGATGATCCCGATCCCGTGCGCACCGAGCACGTCGTTGTGGCGGATCGAGCCCATCGACATCTCGCCCATCGTGATGCCGCGCAATGTTGTCGCGCCGATCTTGTTGTTGCTGATGTCGACCATCGACATGTGGGTGACGATGCCTTCGCGGACGCCGACGATCGTGCAGCCCTCGACCATGCTCATCGCCTTGTCCATGGCGAACGAGATGTCGATCCCCTGCACCCACGGCCCGGCCGGTCCTGAGATCTTGCAGTTCTCGATCATCACGTTGCTGCGCCGGACGTGGATTCCGTCGAGCTCGGCGCCGACCACGCGGACGTCGTCGAGCAGCACGTGCTTCGCATTCAGGATGTCGATGCCGTTCTCGCCGCCGTGCACCGTTACGTGCCTGAGCGTGACGTGGTTTGCGCGAATCAGGATGCCGCCGTTGACGACGCCACCGACCAGGTTCTGCGCGTGGCGAATCACGAGCGGGCCCTGGATGACGCCGTGCAGGTGCACGGTCGGCGGGCGCACCGCGTAGGCGGCGCCGAGGCCGCTGACGAGCGTCACGGTGACCGCGAGCGCCGTGACCACGCCGACGCGCCCGAGCTCGCCGCCTGCTTCGGCGTATTCGAGACGCGCGCGCGGGAAGAGTGCATGGGCTGCGATCTGCTCGCTCAGCCAGCCGAGTGTGAACAGGCCGATCGCCCAACCGAGCGGGGCCATGATCCCAAGCGTGCGCATCGACATGTAGACGACGGTGAGCTCGAAGACGCCGAGCGGCAGCGCCGCCCAGGCCGGCTGGTAGGGAAGTGCCCGGTGAAAGAGGACTGCGTCGAGCACGGCTCCGAGCGCGAGCATCAGCGCGACGAGCTCGATCGCCCACCAACGCTGTAGCGCGAGCGCCACGAGCAGCACCGGTACGGCGGCCGCGAGCCGCGACTCGATGCGGCCTCTCAGCGTGTAGGACATACCCGCCTCAGAAAGCCGCGCGCGGCGTACTTCGCCCCGGCGATCGTGTCGGCGGCGGGGAACGCCCACTGAGCAGCGACACCCCCGAGCGCAAGGGTGCGAGTCGAGTTGGTGAGATCCGGGATCGTCGAGTCCGGG
>JACDGR010000066.1:3903-12288 GCA_013821525.1 Actinomycetota bacterium | reverse complement strand
GGCGTCCGCCGAGAAACGATTCTTGGTCGATCGCACCGAGCACCAGTGCCGCATCGGTGACGGTCGGCAGCTTTCCACCCTGCCCGTACGCGGCGGGGCCAGGCGAGGCGCCAGCACTCTGCGGCCCCACGCGCGGCGCGCCGCGGACGTCGGTCCAGCCGAGGCTGCCGCCACCGGCACCCACAGGGTGAACGTCGATCTTCGAAAGCCCGGTGAGAAACTGCTCGCCGAGCATCACTCGCTGCGTCACCGTGATCTCGCCGGCCGGCAAGACAGAAACGTCGAAAGAAGTGCCGCCCATGTCAGCTGCGATCACGTCGCGAACACCGATCTGCGCGCCTAGCCGTGCCGCGCCGACGACACCGCCTGCCGGGCCAGAGTCGACGAGTGCAATCGGCTTCGTCCGAGCCTCGGCAGCAGACAGCGTCCCGCCGAAGCCCTGCATGAAAGAGATCGGAACAGGCAAGCCCCGGCGCAACAACTCGCGCTCGATCGTCTCGGTGTAGGCGGCGACACGAAGCCCTGTGAACGCGTTTAGAACGGTAGTCATCGTGCGCTCGTACTCGCGCATCACCGGGTGCAGCCGGGAGCCAACGCTGACGAAGATGCCAGGGTGCTCCTCTTCGACAATCCGGGCGAGCAGTTCCTCATGAGCCGGGTTGGTGAAACTCCAGAGCAACGAGATCGCAATCGATTCGACACCACCCTGGACAACAAGGGCTTCGACGGCGCGACGCGCGTCACCTTCCTGCAGCGCGACGACCGGCGTTCCCTTCTTGTCGATCCGTTCGTCAACCTCGACGATACGCTCGCGCGGGACGATCTGGGGAATGTTTAGCTGGCGATGATGGTCACGGTGTTCATTCCTCGGCGACCGCGCGATGCGCAGGATGTCGCCGTGCCCGCGCGTCGTGACGAGACCGACACGCGCGCCGGTCAAAGTGGCGATCGAGTTCGTCACAATCGTCGTTCCATTGACGAAGCGGGTGGTCGCGCGAAGGAGTTCGTCAAGGCTCAGCCCCACTTGCGCCGCAACGGACGCGAGAGCGGTCAACATCCCCCCGCTCAGGTCTCCTGGGGTGGTATCAGCCTTATCGGTAAAGACGAGGCCTTCGTCGCTGACGACAGCGACGTCGGTGAACGTCCCCCCGATGTCACAGCCGATCTGGAACCGCGCGCTCACGTGACGCCTCCTATTTGGTGACCGGTCGGTACATTCTAGGGTGTTGAGCATCCGATTGCAATGCGTTGGTCGATCTCATGGTCCTGGCTTGAGCAAGCCCTGCAGCAGCAGATCCGCGTACGCGTCGGCGATTTGGTCAGGCGTCAGGCGCCCTTGCGGCCGGTACCAGAGAAAGACGAAGTTGGCGAAGCTCAGGAGGCCGAGCACGACGACGGGGTCAGACTTCCGAAACACACCAGCGTCCTCGCCTTCACGGACGACGCTTTGCCAGATCTCCTCGACTCGATCTCGGAGCCCTTGCAGTTCCCGGGCTCGCTTGCCGGTGAGAACCGAGGCGTCCCGCAACCAGATCGACGCCTCCGCCCCCCGCTCGGTCAGCGTTTTCACGTGATGCCTCAGAAGCAGCCGCAACTTCTCGGCCGGCCCGACATCCATTGCCGCGATGCGCTCTTCCCCTTCGAGTGACTCCTCGACGTGCCGCCGGAGGAGCACGAGCAGGAGGTCTTCCTTCGAGCCGATGTGGTAATACAGCGCGCCGCGCTGGAGTCCGGCGGCATCTCCGATCTCCGCGACGCCGGTTCCGTGGTAGCCCTTCTCGGCGAACAGTTTCACGGCGGCTCGCAGAACGCGGTCCCGCGTCTCGGTGGAATCGCCTCCGGGGGGGCGACCGACGCGGCGCCGGGTGACCTTCGCATGCGGCGTCATCGTGAGGAGACACTAGCGGCGGCTCCGGCGACCTTCTGAAGTGCGCTCGCGGCGTCGAGGACCCTGAGCGCCGCGTCGGCCTCGCTAATCCGGAATGGGACAAGGGTTAGGACGGCCTCGTCGACGGCCCCCAGGAGGCGCGTCGCCTGCGCGCGGCATTCCTCAGGCGTTCCTGCGACGGTGAACCGCTCGAGCAATTCGTCTGTTACGAGGGCGAGTGCGTCGTCCTGCTCGTGGCGCCGCACGTGACCTGCAATGCGTTCCGCGGCGGCAGCGAACCCTTCTTCGTCCAAGCGCCGGCGATAGTGGCCGTACTGCGTCGAGTACGCGAGGCTCGCTCGCGCCAGTTCCCGCGCGTGTTCCGCGTCTTCGGACGCGGCAGAAATCAAGTATGCGTGGATACGGAAGTCGGACAGGTTGCGCCCGGCACGCGCACCCCCAGCGGCGACCCGCGCGCCCACCTCCTGCAGGTACTCCGGCGAATGGATGCCACCCAGAATCACGCCGTCTGCGATCTCGCCCGCGAGCTCGAGCATCTTGCCGCCAACGGCCGCAATGTAAATCGGCACGTCTGGCGAGGTTGCAGCTGCCTGCATACGATAGTTGCGGATTCGGAAGCACTCGCCGTCGTACGAGAACGGCTCCCCGGAGCGGCTCGCCAGCGCTCCGCGCACGACGTCAACGAACTCTCGCATGCGCTGCAGCGGCCGTTCGAAGGGCACGCCGAACCAGCGCTCAACTACGAAGCTGGCGCCTACGCCGAGGCCGAGCGCGAAGCGGCCACCTGACGCTTCCTGCAAACCGGCCGCCTGGAGGGCGGTGATGATCGGGTGCGCGGGGAAGATTTGCATGACACCTGCGCCGACCTGCGCGCGTCGCGTCACGAGGCAGGCCGCGGTGAGCGGAACTGCCAGCTCGCGCCAGGCTTCGCCAAGCCAGACAGAGTCGACTCCCCGCTCCTCCGCGTCGTGCGCCCACCCCGCGATCTCCGGAACGGGCGTTGAGCCGAACGCCATCGCGACGCCGATTCTCATCCGGATACCAGCGGCTTTCTTGCCCCGGGTTCCTGCCAGGCGTCATCGATGCGCGCCTCCGCGATCACGGCTGCTCGGTCGACCTTGCCGTTCGCAAGCCGCGGCAACGTGTTGACCCTCAGCTCGATGTAGCGCGGCGCCTTCCAGCGAGACAGGTTTCCACGGCACCAGCTGACGAGCTCGGCTGGGTCGACGGGTCGTCGCACGCAGACGACAGCGAAGACCTCCTCCGTCCGGATCGCATCCGGCACAGCGAAAACCACCGCCTCCTCGACCGTCGGATGCGCCATCAGGGTGAACTCCACTTCCTCGCCAGCAATGTTCTCACCAGAGCGCTTGATCATGTGCTTCAGGCGTCCCGTGTAGTGCAAGGCTCCTGCCTCGTCGATCCGTCCGAGATCGCCGGAGCCAACCCACCCTTCACGCAGCGACTTCGTCGTGTTCTCCTCGTCGCGGTGGTACCCAAGCATCACCGAACGGTGACGGAACCAAATCTCGCCTTGGACGCCATCCGCCACCTCGCACCAGTGTTCGTCGCGCACGCTCACCTCGCCGTCCTCCGGGTACGGCCGACCGATCCCAGGTGCCGGCCGCCCGGGTCGCGTGAGAGTGCCCATGCCGCAGGTCTCGGTCATCGCCCAGCCGGGGCAAACATCTACGCCGAACCGGTCGCAGAACTCTTGGTTGCGTACGTGCGAGAAGCAAACCTTGATCGGGTTATCTGCATCGTCCGAAGACGGCGGGTTCGTCATCAAGATCGCCATTTGCGCCGGAAAGAGATACGAGGCGGTAGCCCTCGACTCGCGAGCGACGGGCCAGAACGTCTCGCGGCTGAAGCGCGTCAGCAAAGTGAGCCGGCCGCCGCACCCCACGGCAGAGCCGAACGCCATGTGGGTAGCGGCTGTGTGGAAGAGCGGCAGTGCGCAGAGCACGTTGTCGGTTGCTTCGAGCAGGAGCGTCTGTGCAAGCGCACGACCTGCGGCGGCCAGCGACGAAGATGGCTGCACAACGCCTTTCGGCCGGCCGGTGCTGCCGGACGTGTACATGATCGCGTGCGGCGAGAAAGGCCCGATGCCACTCTCCGGAGGGGGTCGGTCATCATCGCCGACGAGCGGGCCGACGAGCATCCTGGGAGCCGAGCTCGCGACGGCGGCGCCTTCTTCGTCTGTGATCATCAGCTCGGCACCTGAGTGGCCGATCACGTACGTCGCCTCTTGGACGGTCGACCCGGCGATGAGCGGGACGGTTACCGCTCCAAGCTTCGCGAGTGCGAGTTGCAGGCGGAGTAGTTCGGCTGAGCTTGGCAAGAGTGCCGCGACGACCGTTCCACCGCGGACGCCTTCGGCACGGAGCGCGTTTGCGACACGGTTGACGCTGCTGTCGAGTTCGCCGTAGGTGAGGGTCATCCCATCGGCTATCAGGGCGACGCGATCCGGGTGCGCTTCGGCGCGGCTCTCCCAGAAGGCGCGCGCGGTCATCTCGCTCACCGAAGCAACTCCATCCGGGCAACCGCACGCGCCGCCAGGGCGGGCACATGCTGGCCGTAGGCGATGAGCTCGGCTGACTGTTCGGCGATGCCGCGCCGGTAGTTCCCTTCGGTGAAAATCGCGGCTCGCCACAGCGCGAGCACCTCGTACCAAGCATGCTGCTCGGTCGAGCGACCAGACGCGGCTGCGTAGCGCTCCACTAGCTGCGCCCGGGTAAGCGATCCCTCTCCTCGCGTGACCGGCCCGCGCTCGAACGGATGAGGCGGATCGGTGTCCTCATGCCACAGCGACGTCAGGTAGCCGATGTCTGAAAGCGGGTCACCGCGGGTCGCGAGTTCCCAGTCGAGCACTGCGACGACCCGTGTCGGGACGTCATAGGAGAGTGCCACGTTCGCTGGGTGGAAGTCGCCGTGGACAAGGGTTACCTCGGACTGCCGCGGCAGAGTTTGCGCCAGCCAGGTCGCGACAGTCGCAATGTCCGGCAGTTCGCGGGTGCGGTACGCCTCCCAGAGCCCGATGTGACGGCGCAGCTGGCGCTCGAGATATCCATTCGGACGGCCGACTTGATCGAGCGCGGTCGCTTCAAGATTGACTGCATGGATAGTCGCGAGCGCGTCGATGACCGCCTCTCCGAACGCACGCCGACCAACTGGTGTTGTCGCGGCCGCTGGCAGCCCCGTCAGCGGTATGTGGCCGTCAATCTTCTCCATTACATAGAAAGGGACGCCGATCACGGCTTCGTCGTCGCAGATCACTCGAACACGCGGTACGGGCACGGACGTCTCTGCAAGTGCGGACAAAAGTTGTGCTTCACGCAGCACATTGTGCGCTGACGCGTGGCCGGGCGTGCGTGGAGGGCGACGCAGGACGAGCTCGAGCGAGTCGGGGAAGCGAAGCAGGAAGGTGCAGTTCGACAGGCCGCCGCCAAGTAAGACGATCTCAGGTCGGCCGGCTGCCACCCCTTGCCGCTCGAGGAGCGCGATGAGGGGTTGCACGATCACAAGTGGCTTGCGTTGTCCGGCGTCGGACCACGTCTCGACGACCTCGTCGAGCGCCGGAGCGGTCACGGCTCGTCTATCCCGATAGGAAGCTCGCGAGCTACCCCTGCTGCGAGCAGAGTGTCGGCCGCAGCTCCGACCTCGAGGAGAACGACGCGCGTGTCCTGGCCCGGCCAGGGAGGTGCACCCGTGATCGCGCCGGGGGTTCGGCTAAAGCGCGGCGCCGGCGCAGGCTGCAGTACCCCGTTGTGCGAGATGTACGTGCCTCGCTCGAGCAAATGTGGATGCTGCGCCGCGTCGACAAACGAGAGCACCGGGCTAAAACATGCGTCGGTTCCTTCCAACTCCGCACACCACTCTTCGAGCGTTCGGGCGGCGACGATCTGCGCGATGCGTTCGGCTAGTTCGCTCCAGAGCTCGATGTCCCATTGAGGCCAGGCCTCGGCGTCGAGGTCGAGCCGCTGCAGTAACAAGCGGTAGAACTTTGGCTCGAGCGACGCGAAGGTCACGTATCGATCATCGGAGGTGCGGTATGCGCGGTACCAGGGGGCGGCGCCGGCGACCCAATTCGACCCCCGTCCTGGCGCCCACTGACCCATCGCGTGCAACTGCAGGACACTCGCAAGCAGGGTCGCGACCCCGTCGACCATTGCGACATCCAGGATTTGGCCGCGGCCTGACCGCTCACGTTCGATCAACGCCGCAAGCACGCCAACGGCAAGCAGCATCCCTCCGCCTCCGAAGTCCGCGACGAGATTTAATGGCACCTGCGGTGGCTCGCCGGGGACGCCCATCGGTTCAAGTGCACCGGCGAGCGCGATGTAGTTGAGGTCGTGTCCCGCAGCGGCAGCCAGCGGGCCGTCTTGGCCCCAACCAGTCATGTGGGCCACGATTAGCCGCGGGTTGCGCTTTGTTGTTTCCTCGGGCGGAATTCCGAGGCGCTGAAGGACGCCGGGGCGAAAGGGATCGAGCAGCACGTCGGCGCGGTCGACGAGGTTCCGCAGCACTTCTCGTCCTTCCTCGCGCTTCAAGTCGAGCGCCACAGAGCGGCGGCCGCGCGCAAGGACTTCCCGTGAAGCGTGCCGGCGTGGTTCCCCGGGCACGTCATCGACACGGTCGACGCGCGTCACGCGCGCTCCGAGATCGGCGAGCATCATGCCACCGAGCTGCGCGGGGCCGATTCCGGCTAGTTCGATCACCTCAATATCCGCAAGAGGGCCAGCCATCTATGTTCCGGCGGAGACGCGGCCGCGGCGACGGCCCAAGACAGTGGACAGGGTGACAGCAAGCACGACGGCGGTTCCGTTGAAAAGCGGCTCGACCCAGTCGTTTGCGCCGGCGAGCGTCAGGCCGTTGACCGTGACCGCGACGAAGAAGACGCCCGTGATCGTGCCAGCGACGTTGAATTGCCCGGGTCGAAAGCTCGTCGCACCGAGAAAGCAGGCCGCTAGCGCGTTCAAGGTGAAATTGACGGTGTTGCCAGGGTTTCCGGAACCCGTCCGCGCAAGCTGCAACGTACCGGCGATCGCGGCGAGGAAGCCCGCAAGCACA
This sequence comes from Actinomycetota bacterium, assembly GCA_013821525.1. GTDB lineage: Bacteria > Actinomycetota > Thermoleophilia > Gaiellales > Gaiellaceae > PALSA-600. Next base: position 5,330 of record JACDGR010000066.1, on the reverse strand, counting down.
AACGCACTGAGGACGCGGCGCTTCACCGGTATGCCAACGAGCCGTGCGCTGTTGGGATTCGACCCGATCTGAAGCAGCTGCCGGCCGAATACCGTGTACCGAAGGAGGTAAGCGACTACGAGCGCGACTGCGGCGAGCAGCCACGTCGGGCGCGGGATGCCGAGCCAATACTGGTTGCCGAAATCGAGCAGCGACTGGGGAACGCCCACGATTGTCTGGTCCTTACTGAAAAGCGATACCAGGCCGCCGACGGCGGTCGCCACCCCGATAGTGACGATGAACGAACTCGGCCCGACGTAAGCGATCACGAACCCGTTCAGCGCGCCGACCGCGGTTCCCGCCAACAGCGAGACGCCGATCGCCGCAGGCAGCGACCACCCTTGATTCACGGTCAAATACGCGACGAGTACTGTCGAACCGCCAAGGACCGCACCAACTGACACATCGAATCGCAGGCTCGCCAGCGGAACAAGGGCGGCGAGTGCGGCGAGGCCGATGACCGCTTCGTTCGCGAGGATGTTCTTGATGTTCGCGCTGCTTGTGAAAACGTCGGACGTCTTCGAGTAAAGGGAGAAAAAAACGATCACAAGGAGCAGCAGCCAGAGGAGGCCGTAGCGCTCGGCGAGTTGCAGCACGGAAAGAGGCCGCCGGCGAGTTAGGCGGGTGGACACGGTCTGGTTCGGCACGCTGGCAATGCTGCGACTCACGCGTAGATCCGTTCTGCGATCCAGCGGCTGTCGAACGGTCCGCCGCCGCTGTCGGCGATGACTCGGCCAGCCGCGATCACGACGACGCGATCGGCCAGGCGTGTGAGCTCGTTCAGATCGGACGAAACAACGAGCACTGCGGCGCCGCCGGCGGCCGCCGCGTCGACGTGCCGGTGGATGTCTTCGCGCGCCTCCACGTCAACCCCCTGGGTCGGTTCGTCGAGCAGCAGCAGCTTTGGGCGGTGTCCGAGCCAGCGGCCGACAACAACTTTCTGCTGATTGCCTCCGGACAACGTGTTCAGCCTGGCAAGAACCGAGCCCGCCTTCACGCCCAGCCTGGAGACCGCGTTTTCAGCCGCCCGACGCTCAACGCGATGCCGCAGGACGCCGCGGCGGCGATAGTGCGCGGTTCGACTCGCCGACAAGTTTTCGGCGATCCCGAGGTCGGCGAACATTCCCGCCCCCGCGCGATCCTCGGGCACGAGCGCAACGCCGCGGGAAACGGCCACTCGCACGCTCCCCGCCGGCAGCTCTGCCCCGTCGAGGATCACCGTCTCAGAGCGAGGGCGCGCACCGAAGATCGCCTCGAGCAGCCGGCTGCGTCCAGATCCTACGAGACCGGCAACACCGACGACCTCGCCACGGCCGACAGTGAGATCGATAACCCCGCCTGGCGCGCGCACGACAAGCAGCGGCGGCCGCCCTGCGCTCCTGCGCCGG
>JACDGR010000066.1:0-3893 GCA_013821525.1 Actinomycetota bacterium | reverse complement strand
TCGTGATTGAGTGCCCGACGATCAACTCGACCAGCTTGGTCTCGTCGAGCTCGTCTACCGGGCGAGTAGTCACCATTCTCCCGTCGCGCAGTACGGACACGCGGTCGGCGAGCCCGAGAACTTCGTCAAGCCGGTGCGAGACGTACACGATCGTCTGGCCCCGTGCCGCAAACGTCCGTAGTGACGCGAGCAGCGTTTCAACTTCCGCGGACGGCAAGCGCGTCGTCGGCTCGTCGAGAACGAGGATGGCGTCGACCGCCGCATCATCGTGGAGCGCCCGTGCAATCGCGACGAGTGTCTTTTGCGTCGCTCGAAGTGAGCCGAGCGAATTGCGGGCTGCGACAGACATTCCTAAACGATCGAGCGTCGCTTGCGCGTCGCGTTGCAATGACGGCCAGTGGATCCTCCCGAAGCGGCGCGGCGGACGCTGCCCGGCGAAGAGGTTCTCCGCCACTGAGAGAGAGTCGAACAGACCGAGGTCTTGATGGACGAAACGCAGCCCTACCTGGCGGGCCCACGCAGGTGTCACGCGGTCGGCAGCTACTTCGTTGTTACCGACTGCGATGGTGCCGCGCGCGTCGGCGGTTTCGACACCGGCCAGAATCTTGATCAGCGTCGATTTGCCCGAACCGTTGCCGCCGACGAGCGCGTGAATCTCACCGCGTTGCACTTCGAGTGACACGTCGATCAAAGCTCGGGAGCCCGGAAACGTCTTCGTCAGACCAGTCGCGCGCAGCCCGGGAGCGAGTCCCGGGCTGCTGGTTTCCGAGGTGGGACTTATCGGACGCCCCAGATCCGCTTGTAGTTGGCCTGATAGGCCGTCGACTTCGGGGTGCCCTCGTAGCCGCCGCCCGCCGGCGGCAGGTTGTGGCCCCCGTCAAACGTCTGGTGTCCGATGCCGGCATCGACTTGAGGCTGCCCGGCGAAGACGCGATTGAGTCCGTCGATCGCTGCCCAGCCCGCCCAGCCGCTCGGAAGGCCAAACCCGGCGGTTTGGGTTCCTTTGCGGATCAGATCGATGTTCGGTGGGAGGCCTTCGCCACCGAGTAGCAGGAGGTGACGGCCCTGACTGCGCGCCTGGTCGACCGCGGCACCCATCCCGAGTAGAATCGCGGCGTCGTAGGGTGCAACGACCACGTTCGCGTCGGGGTGCTGCGTCAGCATCGCCGAAGTGAACGCCTGCAGCTTGCCGCCGAGGAAGTCAGCGCCGGTGAACGTCTTTTTGTAGAGCTTGCATGTCTTGCAAGTCGCGAACTGCTTTTCGAAGCCGTTCGAGATGTGCTTGACGATCAGTAGGTCGTCGGAGCGCAGCTCGATCACCCGCGCCTTGCCGTGCTCACGGGCGATTGCGTACGTCCCGATCGCCTTTGCGTACGCTGACTCGATGTAGTGCGCATAGCTGCCGAACGGTCCGTACTGCAGCGAGCCGTCGAAGAGCTTCGCGCCACCGACATCGTCGCAGTCGAGGGCGTAGAGGCCGTAGATCTTCACACCGGCGGCTTTTGCCGCGGCGAGTGACCCCTGAACCGCCGGGCAATCGAAGGCGACGAGAACGATGGCATCCGCCTTTGCGGCAACAGCCGCGCGGATTTGCTGGTTCCACACCGACGGGTCGTATTTGCCGTCAACCAGCGTCATGTTCCACCCGATCGCCTTGCCCGCCGCAACGGCCGCAGCTGCGGGCAACGCGCATCCCGCCCCCGCCTGTGTGCAGGAGATCACCCAGACCGACTTGCCCTTCGCGGCCAGCGGCCCGGTCTTCGGCAGTGAACGGTCGCTGCCCTTGTAGTCAGCAGAGAGTTGGTTCTGGATTTTCTGCAGGTACGTCAGCGGATGTTTTGCCTTCCCGCTGGCGCGCTGCAACTGGGTCGCGCCGCCCGCGATACCGCTACTCCACGCGACAAGCAGCAGGGATACCGCGGCCGCGACAAGCAGCCTCATCGGACTCTTTCCGGAAATGCTCTTCACGGACGTTCCTCCTTCTCAACAGCCGCTATTTAAATAAATTGACCGATCGGTACTATCCTAGAATCACGGGTCGTGTCAAGGGGGTACTTGATAATGTTCTGATCGGTCGATATACATCCAGCGTGTGGGATTTCAGCACTGAGCCGGCGTTCGAGCGGCAGCTCGATTGGATGCGGGAGTTCGTGCGCGCCGAGATCTGGCCGCTCGAAACGCTTGCCCTCGAGCACGCGGCACTTCGTCTCGCGTTGGCGCCGATTCAGGCGGAGGTGAAGAGGCGCGGGCTCTGGGCGGCCCACCTCCCTCCCCACCTCGGAGGTTCCGGTTTCGGCCAGGTGAAGCTCGGCCTGATGCACGAGATCCTCGGCAGTTCGCCGCTTGGACCGATTGGGTTCGGCAACCAGGCGCCCGACTCCGGTAACAGCGAGATCCTCGCCCTCGCAGGAACACCGGAACAGCGGCGGCGCTGGCTCGGTCCACTGCTTGCCGGCGAAATAATGTCGTGCTTCTCGATGACCGAGCGTGAGCGCGCGGGCTCCGACCCCACAGTGCTTGACACCACCGCAACGCTGGATGGCGACACGTGGTTAATCGAGGGAGAAAAGTGGTTCAGCAGCAACGCGTCGGTCGCGGATCTGTTGATCGTCGTTGCAACAACAGACCAGGACGCTGCACCGCATCGCCGCGCCTCGATGTTTCTCGTCCCTGCCGACACAGCGGGGGTCGAGGTCATCCGCGACATACCAACTATTGAGCATCCTTGGCCGAGCTTCGGCGTCTACGGCAACCACGCCGAGGTGCGATACGAAGGTGTGCGCGTCCCGCGCGAGGCGCTCCTCGGAGAACGCGGAGGAGCGTTCGCGATCGCCCAAGAGCGGCTAGGCCCAGGTCGTATCCACCACTGCATGCGCTGGCTCGGAGTGAGCCGTCGCGCGTTCGACATGCTCTGTGAGCGCGCGACATACCGCGTCGCCCAGAACGAACTGCTCGGCGAGAAAGGCGTAGTGCGCAGTTGGATCGCCGACTCGGCCGCGGAGATGTCTGCCGCGCGGCTGATGACGTTGCACGCGGCGTGGAAGATCGACACCGTCGGCGCGCGTGCGGCGCGGGCTGAGATCAGCATGATTAAGTTCTTCGGCGCGCAGGTACTTCACCGCGTGGTGGATCGCGCTTTGCAGATCCACGGCTCGCTTGGGTACTCAACAGACCTGCCGCTTGAGGCGATGTACCGAGCTGCCCGCGGAGCCCGCTTTTACGACGGCCCGGACGAGGTGCATCGTGATCTCGTTGCACGGCTGATCCTGCGCGAGTACCAACCGCCGGACGACGGTGTGCCAACCGAACACGTCCCGACACGCCGCGCGGCCGCCGAGGCGCGCTTCGCCTCCTTCCTCGATGCCGCCACCGCCAACGGCTGATCGCTTCGATCTGGCCGGCCGTGTCGCGCTGGTGACTGGCGGCAGTCGGGGCCTCGGCCGCGCGATCGTCGGTGGCCTCGCGGCGGCCGGCGCCGACGTCGTGATCGCGAGCCGCAACATCGATTCCTGCCGCGCCGCCGCCGCCGACGTCGAACGCTCGACCGGCCGGCGAGCCCTCGCCTACGAATGCCACGTCGGCAAGTGGGATGAGATAGGTGGGCTCGTCGACGCCGCATACGCGCGGTTCGGCCGTATCGACATCTTGGTGAACAACGCCGGCGTATCCCCGCGCTATGAGGACCTCGCCGCCGTGAGCGAGCAGCTCTGGCGCAAGGTAATCGACGTCAACCTCACAGGGCCGTTCCGCTTGAGCGTAATCGTCGGAGGCCGGATGGCCGAAGGCGCCGGCGGCTCGATTATCAACATCGGCAGCGTCGGCTCGCTTTATCCCTCTGGCGACATCGTTCCCTACGCGGCGGCGAAGGCGGGCCTGAACGCGCTGACAACCGG
>JACDGR010000465.1 GCA_013821525.1 Actinomycetota bacterium | reverse complement strand
CAGTAAAAGAGGCCGGATCCGAGTTCGTATTCTTAACCGCGATCGCCCCGCCCGCGGTGATGTACAGGCGCTGCTTACTGTTCGTCCGGACCTCGACGTCGTAGGCCGCGGTGGTGCCCAAGCGAATCGGCGACTGACCGCCGATCTCCATCAAGCGCGAGGCCGCCGTCCCCCCGAAGATCGAGGTAAACCCGGTGCGGGTTAGTATGATCTTGAACAGGTTCGCGAGTGTCGACTCCGCTGCGTTGCCCCAGTTGATCTGACCATCGGCTTGCGAGTTCCAGATCTCCGTGTTGCCGTTCAGGTTCTTCGTCGCCTGGTACCCATCGAGCACCTGATTGTATTGCTTCTCTTGGTACGTGGCATAAATCACGGGAGGCACAGCAGTGACGTTGTCTGGCGCAATGAGCGAGTAGTTGTTGAAGCCAATGTTACAGTCGCGCGCGCCAGCTAGGAGGCTGACGTCGCAGGCCGTTGCCTTCTCAAACCTATTAAGCGCGACATGCGTTCCGCCCACGGTCACAATCCCGGTATAGACACTGTCGAACGAGCAATGCGTTATGGCCGCCCCGCTGCCGACGTGGTCGATGCCGACTTGCGTTGCGTAGATCAGGGAAGAGACGAACTGGGTACGGGTGATGTTCGTCGCTGTTGTCAGTTGCGACAAGGTCGTCTTGTTGCCAATCAAGGTCCTGAAGTCTTGGATGTAACACTTGTCGATGCACGTGGCTAAGCACGTGTCTTGGGAGGCGCTGGTCCCCCAATCCAAATAGATGCCGTATCCGGTGTTCGAAGCGCTTGCGGTTCCTTGAATCCACATGTGCTCAAGAACGAGATCGTATCCGCGAAGCACCGAAATCGCCGTGGCGGCGTTGTTCTGCATCACTACTTTGAGATTGGACAGGATGACGTTCCGGCGGTTGTAGTTAGCAACGGCCTCACTGATTTTAATGCCCTCCCCGCTATAGGTAGCGTCCCACTTGATGCAGGATTGTCGCGAGTCCCCCTCCAGCCGGCACCCGTCAAAATCGATAAGGAGCGGGCCCAAGTTGCCCACCATGCGATAGTAAGACGTCGAATACTGGAACCCCGTGTAGACCCCAGCCAGGGGCGGCCCGTTTGATGGCATCGGGAACAACACCCGGCCGGCGCCATAGGCCCTCGCCGCCGCCACCGCAGCAAAGATTGCTGCATCATCGGGCGTTGAGGAATTGCCCCTCGCGCCGTAGTGCTGAACGTTGAAGGTGCCTCGGGCGCACCTTCGTTTGTATCTCCTGGTACCCGCTACGATAGTTTTCCCGTTGTCGTCGGCGCTCGTCGTGTCGCTGGAGTCTCGGTCGAATGTGTCGCCGCCGCCGTCCCCTGGCACGCTGTGCGCCTGCACGCTGAACGACGACTGTTTGCTGTTGGTTGCGAGCCGCAATGCCGCGATGGTCGGAAGGACCGACGACTTCGACAGGCTGTACCAGATGACAGCGCTTGCGCCGTCGGCGTTCTTCTTGACTTGGGTGACCCCATCATCGGCTACCCCGATGCCGCCGGCGATCGCCGCAATGAAGCGGTCGCCAACGCTGGCGACATCAACCACCTGGTCGGCGGTGGGGGTCAGCGCACGCAGCGCGGCCAAGTCAGCTACCGCGTTGGCCGAGGGGACTGCGCTACCGGCGGATAGCAAGGCGTCGAGGAGGCTCATGGTTCAGCAACCCCCCGGGTCTTGGCTCGTGATGTCGGCAACGTAGCTCACGCCATAGATTGCCATCCCCGCTAAGGCATTGGCGCCACCTTCTGAGCCGACGGCGATCGAGTAGCTGTACCGGCTCCGGTCGACGACGACGCCGAGCGCGGTGCGCATGAACGAGTGTGCAACCTCGTAAGCCGCCACGTTGGCTGGCGCATCGGTGCCCGCGGAATAGGCCGCGGTCGCGCCCGTCTGGCTGTCGTAAACGACGAGCGCCACATTGGGCCGTGTGGCCGGTAGCGCGACGTGGCCCGCCACGCCTCGCACGATTGCGGTGAGCGTCTGGATCGTCGATCCGTCGGGCGGCGAGATCGGATACTGCATCGTAGCTTGGTACGTTACGAGCGAGAAAACCCGAAAGCCCGAGGTCCCGCCCATGGTCCAACTTGCCGCGCTGTCGGGATACGGCGAGCAAGAGACCTGAACGACGGGGCTCCGTGAGGCATACGGGTAACGCTTCGTGCCGTCGGTGCCCGGCCATTGGGTGTTCGCTACCTTGTCGGCGATTCCCTCGAGGCCGATGTTGACGCTCGCGATCGGCTTCGGGTCGCCGTCGCTCGCTCGGGTGATGGACGCGGGGTTGTTCGCTGGATTCGGCGTGTAGGTCGAAGACATGTTCAGGTCACTCCATCCCAATAAAGGGCTCGGCTATCGCGTGCCGCGACCTGCACGCCGCCGACGTTCTTGCTCCAATTTCCCCAAGTGCCGTCGGGCAAAGGGGGCGACGAGTCGCTCGGTGCGAAAGCGGTCGCATCAAACGAGATGATGATCCCCGCGCAAACGGCGTGCGGCGGCATCCATTCGGAGATGATG
>JACDGR010000464.1 GCA_013821525.1 Actinomycetota bacterium | reverse complement strand
GTCCGCAAAAAGCTCGTCAGGAAACAGCCGGTGGCACTCGCGATGAAGCAGCCGATAGATCGAGCTTTCGCCCAGTCGCTCCTCGCACAAATCCGCTCCGGACGAGAACATGTCCGACTGAGAAGGCGCCTTCCCGAGGGTCATGACACCGTTAGATCAAGCCCACTTCAACGGGTCAACGAAAAACACCAGCCACCTAGGAGAGCGCTGGTTTTCTCGGCCGGTGCGCGGGCCCGCGGGTTCGCGCTCGGTGGACATCGCGCCCCCGTGTCGCTGGTGGGCCGGGCGTTGCCCGGTGGCGTGAGCGTGGGGTGAGCTGCCCCATGTGATCCCGTGTGACGCTGTGTGAAAGTAGAGAAAGGGGATCGACAGGTCGACCCCGGCATGATCAAACGGTGGCATGACGATGGGCACATCGGAGGCGCACGATGATTTGTTTCGGTCGGTGCGCGAGGTATGCGACGCGGCGGTGGGGGAGCGGAGCATATTCCGGCTGCTCGCGGAGCAAGGGCACCTGCTCTTTGGCGACGAGATGTTCGCCGACCTGTACTCGTCGCGTGGTCGGCGCAGCATCGCGCCGCGGGTGATGGCGACGGTGATGGTGCTGCAGCGGTTCGAAGGGTTGAGCGACAGCGAGGCGGTCGACCGACTGCAGTTCGACCTTCGCTATAAGTGGGCGTGCGGGGTCGCGTACGATGCACCGAGCTTCGACTCGACGTTGCTCGTGGACATGCGCGCACGGCTGCGCAACTCGGCGGCACCCGATCGCATCTTCGTGGCGGTCCTCGACGTCGCGAAGAAGGCAAACCTCGTGGGCAAAAAGCGCATCGTCGATTCGACGGCGCTCTACGACGCCGTTGCGACGCAGGACACCGTCACGCTCGTTCGGTGCGCCATCGTGGGCGTGCTCCGCGCCCTCGACGCAAAGACCGCCAAGGACCTGCGCCAACTGCTGAAGCGCGACGACCCCTACGACAAGTCCGGCAAGCCGAGCTGCGCCTGGGACGACAAGAAAGCCCGCGACGAGCTTGTCGACGCACTCACGGACGATGCCTATGCGATGCTGCTGGCGCTCGACGGACGGGTGCTGACGGCCGACGAGACGAAGGCCATGCAGCTGCTGGCGACCGTGGTCGGCCAGGACATCGAAGCGGACGTCGATGGCGTGTTTCGAATCGTGCGGGGCGTCGCCCCGGATCGCGTTATCTCCACCGTCGATCCGGAGGCGCGGCACGGTCACAAGACCGCGGCGCGCGGCTTCGATGGTTACAAGGGACACCTCGCCGTGGATGCCCAGTCGGAGATCATCACAGCGACGGAGGTGACGGCGGGCAACGCGAGCGACGCGAGCGCAGCCGAGGCGCTGCTCGCCGATATGCTCACAATCCCGGAGGACGCGAAACACAGGACCCCGGAGGACGCGAAACAGCACGAAGCGACGGACGACGAAACCAAGAGCGAAGTTTACGGCGACGCTTCCTACGGCACCGCCGATCTCGTCGAGCAGCTCGAGGGCGCCGGAGTCGAGCCCAACGTCAAAGTTCAGCCGCCTTCGGCGCGCGAGGGGATGTTCTCGCAAGACGACTTCGAAATCGACACCAAGGCCGCAGAAGCGCGCTGTCCTGCAGGCGTGCGCGTTGCGCTTCGCATCCTGAAGGACGGCTCGAAAATCGCGGACTTCGGCGCAAGCTGCGCCGAGTGTCCTCAGCGTTCCCAGTGCACGGCATCGAAATCAGGCCGCACGATCAAGCTGCACCCGAAACACGAAACGCTCGACCGGCACCGCAAGCGTCAGCGCGACGACGCATGGAAGCAGCAGTACCGAAAGGTGCGGCCAAGGGTCGAGCGCAAGATCGGGCATCTGATGCGTCGCAAGCACGGCGGACGTCGCGCCCGCGTTCGCGGGCGCCAACGCGTGAAACAAGACTTCGCGCTGCTCGCCGCAAGCATCAACCTCGCCCGGCTCGCCGCGCTCGGCGTCCGCCTCGCACCACCCGCGGTGGCGATCTGAGCGAGCCCGCAAGGGCTTTCCCTGCCGCCTATAGCCTCGACGGCGCGCTCGGGACTCGGACACGCCCGAACCCGCCCCATCCGGGCGGACTTCTTGCACGTACCGCGTGCCGGACGGCGGCCACCGACGCCGGTAGCGACGCGACCCATACCGGGCCGTCGCCAAACCGCGTTTCCCAGCGCTCTCCTAGGACGTCGCGGACGAAGTCGGTGAACCTCATTCGCCTGCCTCCAGCGAGGCGTCAGGGGCGTCTGGTGCCTCGGGATGGGGCTCGGGCTCACGGGTGGGGGAAAGCCACGGATAGGCGGCAGCGGACTTGGGGCGGGCGGAGGCCTCGCGGGCGCACAACTCGTGGGCGGCGAGCAGGCCCTGGCGGCTCGCGTCGGCAAGCCTCGAGGCGTCCAACAGTGACCGAGCGTCCCCATGCTCGGCGCCCTGGTCCGATAGCCAGCGGCTGGCCGCCATCTGCAACGCCGAGGAGGAGATAATCGAAGCTGGATCCGGACCCACGCTCCCGCCGCCCACAGTCGCGCTCAGCTGGGCGATGTG
>JACDGR010000065.1 GCA_013821525.1 Actinomycetota bacterium | reverse complement strand
CGACCTCGTGATGAACCACACCTCGGCGGACTGTCCGTGGTTCCAGGAGAGCCGCAACGACCCGACCGGCCCGTACGGCGACTGGTACGTGTGGGCTGACGACGACACGCGCTGGAGCGAGGCGCGAATCATCTTCATCGACACCGAGCCGTCGAACTGGACGTGGGATCCCGTGCGCGGCCAGTACTTCTGGCACCGCTTCTTCTCGCATCAGCCCGACCTGAACTACGACAACCCCGAGGTGCAGGAGCAGATGCTCAACGTGCTGCGCTTCTGGCTGGACCTCGGACTCGACGGCTTTCGTCTCGACGCGGTGCCGTACCTCTACGAGCGCGACGGGACGAACGGCGAGAACCTGCCCGAGACGCACGCGTTCCTCCGCCGCGTCCGCGCCGAGGTCGACGCGCGGTACCAGGATCGCGTGCTGCTCGCCGAAGCGAACCAGTGGCCCGCCGACGTCGTCGAGTACTTCGGCGACGGCGACGAATGCCAGATGGCGTTCCACTTCCCCGTCATGCCACGGATGTTCATGGGTGTGCGGCGCGAGGACGCGCTGCCGATCATCGAGATCCTCGAGTCGACACCTGCGATCCCCGAGAATGCCCAATGGGGACTCTTCCTGCGCAACCACGACGAGCTGACGCTCGAGATGGTCACCGACGAGGAGCGCGACTACATGTACGCGGAGTACGCCAAGGATCCGCGGATGAAGCTCAACCTCGGGATCCGTCGCCGCCTTGCACCGCTGCTCGACAACGGCCGGGACGAGATCCAGTTGCTGCACGCGATGCTCTTCTCGCTCCCCGGCTCACCGGTGCTCTATTACGGCGACGAGATCGGGATGGGCGACAACATCTTCCTCGGCGACCGCGACGGCGTGCGCACACCGATGCAGTGGACGACCGACCGCAACGGCGGCTTCTCGCGCGCGGACTTCGCGCAGCTCTACCTACCGCCGCTGATGGATCCTGTCTACGGTTTCCAGGCGGTCAACGTCGAGGCGCAGCTCCGCCAACCGAACTCCCTGCTGCGGTGGCTGCGCCGGCTGATCGCGCTGCGCAAGCAGCACCCCGTCTTCGGGCTCGGCACCTACGAGGCGTTGCGTCCGGACAACCCGCGGATCTTCGCCCACGTGCGCACCTATGAGGACGACATCATCCTCTGCGTGCACAACCTCGCCCGGTCGGCGCAGGCGGTCGAGCTCGACCTCTCGCGCTGGGAGGGCTCGGTCCCGGTCGAGATGTTCGGACAGACCGACTTCCCGCGGATCGGCGAGCTCTCGTATCTGCTGACCCTCGGGCCACGAGGATTCTTCTGGTTCCAGTTGCGGAAGGACGAGCGGGCGTGACCGACGAGCGTTCCCTGATCGAGTTCATCACGAGCCAGCGCTGGTTCGGCTCGAAGACCCGCGAGGTGACGCAGGCGACCGTCGTCGACCGTGCGATCCTCCGCGCGATCGATCCACCGCTCGAGCTCCAGCTCGTCGAGACGCGCTTCGATACGGGGACGCACGAGACCTACCAGCTGCTCAACAGCAGAGATGTCGACGCGCTCGGGGATCCAGGGCAGGTGCGCGAGCTCGTGCACATGATGCGCGGGGGCGCGAAGCTGCCGGCGGGCGAAGGCGTGGTCGAGTTCGCATCCGCCGAAGGGTTCGCCGGCTTCAGCCAGGAGTTGCGCAAGGCCCGCCAGATCAGCGGTGAGCAGTCGAACTCATCCGTCGTCTTCGACGACGAGCTGATCCTCAAGGTCTTCCGCCGTCTGGAAGCGGGAATCAACCCGGAGCTCGAGCTGCTGCGCTTCTTGACAGAGCACGGTTTCGAGAACATCGCGCAGCTCGCCGGTTGGTACTCCTACGCCGGCGGCCCGATGGACGCGACGCTCGGGATCCTGCAGCGATTCGTCCCCAACGGACGGGACGGCTGGGAAGCCGCGCTCGACACGATCAGCGGCGGTGAGTCTGAGGTGTTCCTCGCCGATCTGCGCAGGCTCGGCGAGGTGACGGGCAAGATGCACACGCTGCTCGGCAGTGACACGAGCGACACGAACTTCTCCCCGGAGGAGCCGTCGGTCGAGTCGCTCGGCCTCTTGACAGCGTCGATCGACGACGAGATCGAGAGCATCTTCTTCGAGCTACCCGACGACAACGCCGATCTCGAGCCGATTCGCGGACGTGGAGAAGAGGTGCGCGAGCGGTTACGGCTCTGGACGCAAGTCGGCGGGATCGGACGCGTGATCCGGAACCACGGCGACTTTCACCTCGGCCAGACGCTGCGCGCAGACGGCGAATGGGTGATTCTCGACTTCGAGGGCGAGCCGGCGCGATCGCTGCCGGAGCGGCGCCGTAAGCGCAGCCCGTTGCGCGACGTCGCAGGGATGCTGCGCTCCTTCGCCTACGTCGCATCCGCGACGCCCGTGCTGCGCGGCGTCGAGCCCCCCGCGGGCTGGGAGCAACGTGCGCGCAGCGAGTTTCTCGACGGCTACCGCAAGACGATCGACCCGACGCTCGTGCCTGCAGGGCCCGCACTCGACAAGCTGCTTGCCGTCTTCGAGCTCGAGAAGGCGGTCTACGAGCTGCGTTACGAGCTGAACAATCGGCCGGACTGGGTGAGAATCCCGGTCGCCGGCATCGTGCGAATGCTCGACGAGGACCTCGCCACGTGACCGGTAGTCACGTGCCGGGCGAGCAGACCACGCAGGCGCGTGCAAGCGCGTTCGGTGAGCTCGACATCTGGCTCGCGCGTGCGGGACGTCACGAGCAGCTCTACGCGAAGCTCGGCGCGCATCCTCTCGACGGCGGTGTGCGGTTTGCAGTGTGGGCTCCGAACGCGAGCTACGTCAGCGTCGTCGGCGATTTCAACGGCTGGGACTCCGCCGCTGCTGCGCTCGAGCCCGTCGCGGACAGTGGGATCTGGGAAGGTGTCGTCGACGGAGCGAGGGTCGGGCAGCGCTACAAGTTTCATCTGGACGGCCGGGAGAAGGCCGATCCGATGGCGTTCGAGACGGAGTTGCCCCCGCAGTCGGCGTCCATCGTGTTCGAGTCCCACTACGAGTGGGCCGACGCGGAGTGGATCGCGCAGCGGCAGGCGCAGGAACAGCTGGGGCAGCCGGTCTCGATCTATGAGGTGCACGCACCGTCCTGGCGCCGCCGTCCGGACGGACAGAGCCTCGGCTGGCGGGAGCTCGCAAACCAGCTCGCGCCGTACGTGCGCGATCTCGGCTTCACTCACGTCGAGCTGCTGCCCGTGATGCACCACCCGTTCTCGGGCTCGTGGGGATACCAGCTGACAGGGTTCTACGCGCCGGTCTCGACGATGGGGCCGCCCGACGACTTCCGCTACTTCGTCGACCACATGCACGCCAACGGCATCGGCGTCATCCTCGATTGGGTGCCTGCGCACTTCGCAACCGATCCGTGGGCGCTTGCACGCTTCGACGGAACCGCACTCTACGAGCACGACGATCCGCGTCGGGGCGAGCATCCGGACTGGGGAACCTACGTATTCAACCTCGGGCGCAGCGAGGTGCAGAACTTCCTGCTCGCAAACGCGCTGTTCTGGTTGCGCGAGTATCACGCGGACGGGTTCCGGGTCGACGCGGTTGCGTCGATGCTCTATCTCGACTACTCGCGCAAGCAGGGTGAGTGGGTGCCGAATGCCTTCGGCGGGCGCGAGGATCTGGACGCCGTTGCGTTTCTGAAGGAGTTCAACGAGCTCGTCCACGCGCGCGAGCCCGGCGTGATCTCCGCCGCCGAGGAATCGACCGCCTGGCCCGGGGTCTCGCGACCGACCTATGTCGGGGGCCTCGGTTTCGGGTTCAAGTGGAACATGGGCTGGATGCACGACACTCTCGGCTACTTCGCGCGTGACCCGATCCACCGCAGCCACCACCATCACGAGCTCACCTTCTCGCTCGTCTACGCGTGGAACGAGAACTTCATCCTGCCGCTCTCCCACGACGAGGTCGTGCACGGCAAGGGCTCGATGCTGACGAAAATGCCCGGCAACCGTTGGCAGCAGCTTGCGAATCTGCGGGCGCTCTACGGGTACATGTGGGCGCATCCGGGGAAGAAGCTGCTCTTCATGGGTTGCGAGCTGGCGACGCCGTGGGAGTGGGCGAACGAAGGGGAGCTTCCGTGGTCGCTGCTCGAGCACGCGGAGCACGCGGGCGTGCGTGATCTCGTCCGTGAGCTGAACGCGGTCTACCGCTCCGAGCCGGCGCTCTGGGAGGTCGACTTCTCGCACGAGGGCTTCGAGTGGCTCGAGCCGAACGACGCTGCGAACAACGTCCTCGCGTTCATGCGTCTCTCGAAGGATCGCGCACGCGAGCTTGTGTGCATCGCGAACCTGGCGCCGACGCCGCGCGAGCGCTACCGCATCGGCCTGCCACGCGATGGCGCGTGGACGGAGCTGCTGAACACCGACTCGACGTACTACGGCGGCACCGGCGTCGGCAACCTGGGCGAGGTGCACGCCGAGCGGATCCGATCGCACGAGCAGCCCTTCTCGGCGGAGGTGACGTTGCCGCCGCTCGGCGTCGTCTGGCTGCGCCGGGCCTAATCGGCCGATTGGAAGAAGGTCGCGATCGCGCCGGCCGAGCCTGCAACGACGACGACAGCCCACAGCTCGAGCCCCACATCGACGATGCGGCCGGTCGCGGTCAGCGGATTCTTGATCTGCGACGACACCGTCAGCAACTGAACCGTCGTGAAGAAGAGCGCGTCGCCCCAGGTGTGGATGTCACCCGTTTTGACCCCGCGCTCCGCGAAGTAGATCGCGACGGTGCCGATCGCGTCGACGGCGAGGGTGAACAGCAGCACGACGACGAGACGGGCGAAGAGCCGACGGTGACCCTCCCCCCAGTTACCGAGGCGCTTGAACTCTTCGAGGAGCACGGTGCCATCGTGCTGACCCAGGCGGATGGAGCGTCTCCCACCTCGCATGGTTGAAGCCTGGCCCGGCGGGGGTACCGTGCCGCGGGTGGCAACCCAGGTCTCCCAGAGCCCGCTCGGCGCCGTCCCGCTCGCAGGGAGCGGGGTCTCCTTTCGCGTCTGGGCCCCGAGCGCAACGCGGGTCGCGGTACGTGTCGCCGGCTCGGACCATGGGCTGGAACCGGTCGGTGACGGCGTGTTTGCCGGAGTGGCGGATGTCGAGACCGGCGACGACTACCTCTTCTTGCTCGACGGGGATCGGCTGCTACCCGACCCCTGTTCGCGTAGTCAGCCGGCCGGGGTGCGCGGCCCCTCCAGGGTCATCGACACCTCGCAGTTCGAGATCGCAGACGGGCCGGGGCTCGCGCTCGACGACTTGCTGCTCTACGAGCTGCATGTCGGCACCTTCACGTCGGAGGGGACGCTTGACGCCGCGATTCCCGACCTCGCTCGGTTGCGGAAGCTGGGTATCACGGCCGTCGAGTTGATGCCGGTCTGCACCTTCCCCGGCGACCGCGGCTGGGGGTACGACGGTCTCTATATCTCGGCCGTACATCCGGCCTATGGCGGACCGGAGGCGCTCGCTCGCTTCGTCGACGCCGCGCATCGCGTGGGGCTCGGTGTCGTGCTCGACGTCGTCTACAACCACATCGGCCCAGGCTCGGAGGCGATCGGCGCGTTCGGCCCCTACTTCACGGACGCGCACACGACGGCGTGGGGTAGCGCGATCAACTACGCGCGGCGCGGAGTGCGCGAGTGGGCGATCGGCAATGCCGAGCTGTGGACACGCCACTTCAAGGTCGACGGCCTGCGGCTCGACGCCGTGCACGCCGTCGTCGACGACTCGCCGGTGCACGTGCTCGCCGAGCTGAAGTCGCGAGTCGACGGGCTCGTGATCAGCGAGATGGGTTCCGACGACTTCCGCCCGCTCGAGGAGTGGGGTCACGACGCGATGTGGCTCGACAACCTGCACCATGAGTTGCACGTGTTGCTGACGGGAGAGCAGGACGGGTACTACGAGAATTTTGGAACGATGTCGGGTCTTGTGCGCGAACTGACTCGTCCCCGCCCCGAGCGCCTCGTCGTCTGCGCGCAGAATCACGACCAGGTGGGGAACCGTGCGGTCGGCGACCGGCTCGCACCCGACGCGCACCGCGTCGCGCTCGCGGTAGTCCTGTTCTCTGCGAACACGCCGCTCCTCTTCATGGGCGAGGAGCACGACGAGCGGGCACCGTTCCAGTTCTTCGCGGACCACGTTGACCCCGCGATCGCCGAAGCGACGCGCGAAGGGAGGCGCGCAGAGTTCGCAGCGTTCTCGGCGTTCGGCGGCGAGTCGGTTCCCGATCCACAAGACCCGCAGACCGCAAAGCGCTCTGTGATCTCAAACGGCGAGCCGGACCCGTTCTACGCGCGGCTGCTCGATCTCCATGCGACGCTGCCCCGCCGCCTCGATGTCACGGCCCAAGGCAAGGTGTTGACGATGAGACGCGGCTCCGCAACCCTTGTGGCCGACTTCGACGCCCGCACCGTCGAGGTGACCGAGTGACGCGCCACGTGTGGCCGGGCGACCCGTTTCCGCTCGGCCCTGTCTGGGACAGCGAGGGAACGAACTTCTCGCTCTTCTCCGAGAATGCGACTCGCGTCGAGCTGTGCCTCTTCGACGAGGCCGGCGGAGAGGAGCGGATCGAGGTCGTCAACCGGACGGCGTTCAACTGGCACGTCTACCTGCCGGGCGTCGGCCCGGGGCAGCGGTACGGGTACCGCGTCCATGGGCCATACGAGCCTGCAGCCGGTCGCCGTTTCAACCCCGCGAAGCTCCTGATCGATCCGTACGCGAAGGCGATCGAAGGCGCGGTCGACTGGGACGCCGCGAACGTCCTTCCCTACGTGCCGCGCGAGGGAGGAGCCGACGCGGATCTGACGATCGACGAGACCGACTCGGCTCCTGCGATTCCGAAGTCGATCGTGATCGACCCCGCCTTTGACTGGGAGGGCGACGAGGTGATTCGACCTCGTACCCCTTGGAACGAGACGGTGATCTACGAGGCGCACGTGAAGGGATTCACCAAGCGTCGGGACGGTGTCCGCGAAGACCTTCGCGGGACCTATGGCGGTCTGGCGAGCGAGGACGCGATCGCCTATCTGCAGTCGCTCGGTACGACCGCGGTCGAGCTGCTGCCCGTGCACCACATCGTCGACGAGGGCTTCCTCGATGATCGGGGGCTGACGAACTACTGGGGCTACTCGAGCATCGGCTATCTCGCACCGCACTCGCTCTACTCGGCGACCGGCGACCAGGTGCGCGAGTTCAAGGGCATGGTGAAGGCGCTGCATCGAGCGGGAATCGAAGTGATTCTCGATGTCGTCTACAACCACACGGCCGAGGGGAACCAGCTTGGCCCGATGCTCAGCTTCAAGGGCGTCGACAACGAGAGCTACTACCGGCTCGTGCCGGAGACGCCGCGCTTCTACATGGACTACACCGGCACAGGTAACACGCTCAACCCGGTGCATCCGGCGGTCCTGCGGCTGATCATGGATTCGCTGCGCTACTTCGTCATCGACTGTCACGTGGACGGGTTCCGCTTCGATCTCGCCTCGGCGCTGGCCCGCGAGCTCTATGACGTCGACCGCCTCTCGGCGTTCTTCGACATCATTCACCAGGACCCGATCCTCTCCCAGGTGAAACTGATCGCCGAGCCCTGGGACGTCGGCCCCGGCGGCTACCAGGTCGGGAACTTCCCGATTCTCTGGTCGGAGTGGAACGGCATCTACCGCGACGTGATGCGCGACTTCTGGCGGGGTGACGTTCCGGTTGCAGAGTTCGCATCGCGCTTCGGGGGATCAGCCGACCTGTACCAGCGCGACGGCCGTAGACCGTTCGCGTCGATCAACTTCATCACCGCCCATGACGGCTTCACGCTCCGTGACCTCGTCTCGTACAACGAGAAGCACAACGAGGCAAACGGCGAGAACAATCGGGACGGCACCGATGACAACCGCTCGTGGAACTGCGGTGTCGAGGGGCCGACCGACGACCCGGGAATCAACTCGCTCCGAGGCCGCCAACAGCGGAACTTCCTGACGACGCTTCTCCTCTCCCAGGGCGTGCCGATGCTGCTTGGCGGCGACGAGTGGGGCCGCACGCAGCACGGAAACAACAACGCCTGGTGCCAGGACAACGAGATCTCCTGGTTCGACTGGGAGTCGTGCGACGAAGGGCTGCTCGCGTTCACGAAGCAGCTGATCAAGCTGCGGGCCGACCATCCCGTGTTCCGGCGCACGACGTTCTTCGAGGGGAAGGGCGAGCAGCTGCCGGACGTCTGGTGGATGCGTCCTGACGGGCGCCGGATGACGCGCCGCGACTGGGAGAACACCGAGGCGCGCGCGATCGGCGCGTTCCTGAACGGCGACGAGCACGGGGCGCAGACCCGGCACGGCGACGTCGAGCGGGACGACTCCTTCTTGCTGCTCTTCAATGCGCACTTCGAAGAGACCACGTTTCGTTTGCCCGCACGCCGGTTCGGCACGTTCTGGGAGGTCGACCTCGCGACCGGTGCCTGGAGCGGCGAGCGGTTGACGCCCGGCGCCGACATTGTCGTCGAGTCGCGGTCGATCGTCCTGCTTCGGCGGGCGTAAGGCTCCGCGCGTGCCCGATCTCCGTTCGGTCTACCGGCTGCAGCTGACGCCCGAGTTCGGCTTCGCGCAGGCGCGAGCGCTCGTTCCCTACCTGCGCGAGCTCGGAAGCTCGCATCTCTATCTCTCGCCGTCCCTGCAGGCGCGTGAGGGATCGCAGCATGGCTACGACGTCGTCGATCCGCGGAACATCTCGCAGGAGCTCGGCGGCGAGGACGAGTTTCGGCAGCTCGCGACCTCGGGTCTCGGCGTGATCCTCGACATCGTCCCGAATCACATGGCAGCGGTCGCCGAGAACCCGTTCTGGCGCGACGAGCGCTTACGGCAGATGTATTTCGATGTCGACCTGAGGTCGGGGTTTCATCGCCGGTTCTTCGACATCGGCGAGCTCGGGGGCGTCAAGCAGGAAGACTGGGAGGTGTTCTGGAGCACGCACGCCAAGATGATCGAGCTGGTGCGCGAGGGCCTGATCGACGGCGTGCGGGTCGAACACCCCGACGGCCTGGCGGATCCGGCGGATTACTTCGAGCGCCTTGCGGAAGCGGGGGTCGCGCACGTCTGGGCGGAGAAGATCGTCGAGCCGGGTGAGGAGCTGCGCGAATGGCCGGTCGAGGGCACGACGGGCTACGAGTTCCTGAACGACGTGATGGGCGTTTGCGTGAACGTGGACGCGGAGCCGGCGTTCACCGCGCTCTACGAGCAACTGACGGGCGACACGCGCCGATTCGAGGACATCGCCTCACTGGCGAAGCTCGAGGTGGCGATCAACATCTTCGAGCCCGAGTTGCGTCGGCTCTACCAGGAGCTCGAGATCGAGAACCTGCCGGGCGCACTCGCCTCGTTTCACGTCTACCGCACCTACGTTCGGCCGACGACGGGCGAGCTCGCTGACGCAGACCGGGAGGAGATCGGTCGCGCGAACGTCTCGGAGCAGTTGCGGCACATCCTGTTCCTCGACGAGCCAGGCAACGACGACCTCATCGTGCGTTTCCAGCAGACGACCGGCCCGGTGATGGCGAAGGGCGTCGAGGACACGGCGTTCTACCGGTACTTCAGGCTCTCGGCCCTCAACGAGGTCGGCGGCAGCCCCGGGCGCTTCGGGATCGGCGTCGAAGAGTTCCACACCGCGAATTTGCGGCGCAGCGAGCGCTTTCCTCTGCACCTGCTGACGACGTATACGCACGACACGAAGCGCTCGCCGACGTTCGCGCACGTATCGTCGCGCTCACCTGGTTCGCGGATGAGTGGGCAGAGCGCGTGCGCGCCTGGCACGCGGAGCTCGGCGGGCTCGACGACGTACGCGAGGAGCTGCTCGTCTACCAGACGCTCGTCGGGGCGCTGCCGATCGAGCAGGAGCGACTCGACCTCTATCTCGAGAAAGCGCTGCGCGAGGGGAAGGTCTCGACGGACTGGCTGACCCCGAACGAGGAGCACGAACGAGCGGTTCAGCGCTACGCCGCACGCGCGGCCGAGCTGATCGCCGACGATCCGTTCCTCAACCGCATTCGCAACGCCGGACTGCAGCTCGCCTGCGCGCAGCTTCTGCTGAAGCTGACCGCACCGGGCATTCCGGACATCTACCGCGGAGACGAGCTGGAGGATCTCTCGCTCGTTGACCCCGACAACCGGCGCCCGGTCGACTGGGACGAGCGGTCGAGGCTCCTGGCGGAGTTGCGCGGCGGCCGCGCGCCGACGGACGAGACGCGCAAGCTCTACATCACGTGGAAGGCGCTCAGCGTCCGCAACGAGCATGCGACTGCGTTCTGCGGCGCCTACGAGCCGCTCGACCTCGGGCCGGGCGTGTGTGCCTACGTGCGCGGCGGCGAGGTGCTCGTCGCAGCGGCGGTACGTCCGGGCACCGAGGTGTCGGCGCCTGCAGGTTGGCGCGACGTGCTCGGCGTTCCCGGGCTCGCGCTCTGCCTCCGCGGCTAGTCCGGGCGACTTCGCTCGACCAGCGCGCGACCTGTTCTTCGACCGGGCGGTCGATCGAATGTACCGGGCAAGAGATTCGCCGGCGTCGCCGGCGTCCAGGGTCGTGGCTGCGGTCAGGCGCCGACGCGCTGCAGCGCCTGGAGGATCTCGACGCGGGGTGAGACGAGCAGCTCTAGCTCGAGGTTCGGGAAGCGGTCGGCGACCGCGCTCAGGTCGGGGTCGAGGTAGGCGCAGGCGATCGTCAGCCGATTCTCGACGAGCGAGAGCGGGATGATGCGTTCGCGCTGAGCGACGTGCAGGGGCAGGTAAAGGAACAGTCGGTGGTCGGGAACCGTGTGCCGGAGGCCCGCGAACGTGCGGCCGCTGCGGATCGCGAGTGCGAGTGCGAGCGCGCGGTCATCGACGAGCTTCAGGTCGAGGAGGGTGTCCTCGGGCCGCTCGCCGGGGCGTCTCGGCAGCACGTCGAGGAGTGCCAGCAACCCGAGCTGCCGGAGATCCGCGATCGCCGCGTCGACGGTCGTGCTCATGCGGGCAGCGCAAGCGGGAGAACGGTGAGTACGATTCGTCGCGCGTCCGACTCCGTGACGTCGAGGCGGTACGGGAGTCGTGACGACATTGCGTCGATCACGTCGGTGGGCTCTCGCAGCTGTAGCTCGAACGTTGCGCGGCCCTCTTCGTAGCTGCGCACGTAGATCTCTGCGATCTGCGGTACCTCGGCGAGTGACTGCTCGAAAGCGGTCAGCGAGGCGAGGTCGTCGAACGGTCCCGCGTCGAGCTCCACGCTCGTCTCGAAGGCGGCGGTGGGTTCCGGCGCAGCCTCACGGGGAAGGAGCGTCACGACCGGTGGTGTCGGCTGGGAGTCGCTCTCGGGCTCGTCGCTCGCGGGTCGCTCGGGCACGTCGTCTGCGCCCAGGTCGCGCGTCAGCTCCTGCAGCCTGCGGAGGAGCTCGTCGTGCTCGGCGCGAACGCGCTGAGCTTCGGCCTGCGCCGCGGCAGCCTCCTGCTCGGCCGCCTCGATCCGCCAAGCCGTCTCGCGGGCGCTGTCGGCTCGCGCTTCCTCCAGGAGGGCGACCTGCGCGAGCGCCTTGGATTCGGCAGTACGCAGTGCGGCGAGGCGTGCCTGCTGATCGTCGATCACGCCTTCGTCGACGTTGACCCGGCGCTGCAGGGACGTGAGCTCGAGGCGAATCTGGCCCAGGGAGAATTCCAGTGAGGCGAGAGCGACCTCCACGTCCGAGACGCGATACCCGCCGATGAACACACGCCGAAGGTGCCGATGTGGTTCCGCAGCCGACATTCGAGGTGGACGAGACTAACAGCGATGTGCGGGATTTGCACGGATTTTTCCGGCCGGAGACTGCGCGATCAGGCGAAGTCCCCGGCCGGGTCCGTGCTCATGCGGTTGCGGGCGTGCCGGCGAGCGCCTCGTAGGTCGGGCGATAGCCGACGGCCTTGCCGAGGAGGGAGCCGCCGATCAGCGCCGGCTTTTGCAGCGCGTGGGGCACGAGGGGCAGGCGCACAACGTCGAAGTGATGGTTCGCGATCACCGCGAGGCGGAGCGGGCCGGGCATGCCCTTCGTGTTCGTCTTGCCGTCTGCGGCGAGAGCGAACATCGTCTCGATCAGAGATTCGAACTGCAGCGCGGGCCGCACCTCGGCGCGAAAGCGCAGCGTGTCGTCGCCGGCGTTCCAGAACTTGTGCGGCGTGCCCGGGTCGATCAGGGCCGACTCGCCGACGGCGAGCTCGAGCCGCTCGCGACCGCGCTTGACGCCGAGCGTGCGAGGTTGTCCCGTAGCTCGTAGAACTTGAGGGCGGTCCCTCCTGCCTCGTCCGCTCTTGTTGGGAGCGTTCGGGG
>JACDGR010000064.1 GCA_013821525.1 Actinomycetota bacterium | reverse complement strand
GCCGCGCACTGATCCGCAGGGCGTCTCGGCCGAGGGCCGCGAGCAGCCCGTGATCACGCCGGCGGTCGAGACGACGCCCGCACCGGTCGCGGACGCGCCCGACACGACGACCGCGAAGGTGCAGACGGAGGATCCGAGCAAGCTCGACGCGAGCGGGACGGCAGACGCCCCGAAGCCCGCGAAGAAGCCCGCAGCCAAGAAGCCGGCGGCCAAGAAGCCGGCGCCCAAGAAGGCGGATAGCTGATGTTGCTCCCCAAGAAGACCAAGTTCCGCAAGCATCACCGTGGCCGCAGGCGCGGCCTCGCCAAGGGTCAGTCGACCGTGCATTTCGGCGACTACGGCATCAAGGCGCTCGAGGCAGGGTGGATCACCAACCGGCAGATCGAGGCGGCCCGGATCGCGATGACGCGCAAGATCAAGCGCGGCGGCAAGGTCTGGATCAACGTCTTCCCCGACAAGCCGTTCACGAAGAAGCCCGCCGAGACCCGCATGGGTAAGGGGAAGGGCTCGCCCGAAGGCTGGGTCTGCGTGATCAAGCCGGGCCGGGTCATGTTCGAGCTCGCCGGCGTGCCGGAGCCGCTCGCGCGTGAAGCGCTGCGCCTTGCGGGTCAGAAGCTACCGCTGAAGACGAAGTTCGTGAAGCGTGACGAGGCGGGTGATCTCTTTGCGGGCTAGAGACCTGCGCGACCTGAGCGACGACGAGCTGACGAACCGGCTCGCCGATACGCGCCAGGAGTTGTTCAACCTGCGGTTCCAGGCCGCGACCGGGGCCGTCGAGAACACGACGCGGCTCAAGCTCGCAAAGCGCGAGATCGCGCGCATCCTGACCACGCAGCACGAGCGGAATTCCACCAAGCAGAAGGTGCAGGGCTAAACGATGGCTGACGAGAAGAAGACAACCGAAGAGACCGTCGAGGAGACGCCTGCGGCGGAGGCAACGCCCGTGGCCGAGGAAGCTCCGGCCGTCGAGGAGACCCCGCCTGTCGCAGAGACTCCGGCCGCCGAGGAGACACCCGCTGTCGAGGAGACCCCAGAGGTCGAGGAAGCTCCCGCCGCAGCGGAGGCCGAGCCCGAGGCTGCGCCCGCGCCCGTCAAGAAGGAGCGCTCGCGCAAGCACGTCCCGCGCAGCGCGCGCCGGACGCGCACGAAGCTCAAGCGCGAGAAGCCTGCAACCCGCAAGCCGATCACCCGTACCGAGAAGCCCGAAGGCGAGCGCGGCCGTCGCCAGGAGCGCCGCGGCGTAGTCGTCTCCGACAAGGGCGACAAGACGATCATCGTCAAGGTCGACGTGATCAAAAGCCACCCGAAGTACAAGAAGGTCGTGCGCTCGACGATCAAGTTCCACGCGCACGACGAGGCCAACACCGCAGGGCTCGGCGACAAGGTGCGCATCGTCGAGACGCGTCCGATCTCGAAGCAGAAGCGCTGGCGCCTCGCGGAGATCGTGGAGAAGGCGAGATGATCCAACAGGAGTCACGTCTCAAGGTGGCCGACAACACAGGTGCTCGTGAGCTACTCTGCATCCGCGTTGCCGGCGGTTCGAAGCGCCGCTACGCACGTGTCGGCGACATCATCACGGCAACCGTCAAGGCCGCATCCCCGCAGGGGACGGTCAAGAAGGGCGAAGTGGTGAAGGCCGTCGTCGTGCGGACGAAGAAGCCCTTCGGCCGTGACGACGGGACACTGATCGCGTTCGACGAGAACGCGGCGGTGATCATCGATGCGGCGCGCAACCCGCGTGGAACGCGCATCTTCGGGCCGGTCGCCCGTGAGCTGCGTGAGAAGAACTTCATGAAGATCGTGAGCCTTGCTCCCGAGGTGCTCTAGAGATGCCGACGACGATGCAACAGAAAAGCCCAATGAAACTCAGCAGCTCGATGAAACTCAAAAAAGGTGACACCGTGCAGATGCTCGCCGGCAAGGACCGCGGCAAGCAGGGGCGGATCCTCGAAGCACGTCCTCGTGACGGCAAGGTGATCGTCGAGAACCTCAACCTGCTGACGAAGCATCAGAAGCCGCGCCCGATTCGCGACGCGAGCCGCATGGGCGGTACGCAGATCGCACCCGGCGGGCGCATCGAGCGCGCAGCCGCGGTCGCGGTGTCGAACGTGATGCTCGTCTGTCCGACGTGCAAGCTGCCGACCCGTATCGGCTACCGGTTCAGGGACGACGACAAGGCAGGTCACGTCAAGGTGCGCGTCTGCAAGCGCGAGGGCTGCGGCCAGGAGATCGACAAGTAATGGCCGCTACCGAGACGTATATGCCGCGCCTGAAGACGCGCTACAACGACGAGCTCCGCAGCAGCCTGCAGGAGCAGCTCGGCCTCGCTTCGGTCATGCAGTCGCCGACGGTGCAGAAGATCACGCTGAACATGGGCGTCGGTGAAGGCAAGACCGATGCGAAGCAGATCGACGCTGCACTCGAGGAGCTGACGATCATCGCCGGCCAGCGCGCGCAGGTGCGCCGCGCTCGCAAGTCGATCGCCCAGTTCAAGATCCGCGACGGCATGCCGATCGGCGTCAAGGTGACGCTTCGCGGCGACCGGATGTGGGAGTTCCTCGACCGCCTCGTCTCGATCGCGCTGCCGCGCATCCGGGACTTCCGAGGGCTCAACCCCGACTCGTTCGACGGCCGCGGCAACTACTCGCTCGGCATCCGCGAGCAGATCATCTTCCCCGAGATCGACTACGACAGCATCAACCAGGTTCGCGGACTCGATGTCGCGATCACGACCACTGCGGTCGACGACGAACAGGCGCGCGCGCTCCTCACCGGGCTCGGTCTGCCGTTCGCAGCCGCAGGGAGCGAGAGGTAACGGCGTGGCGAAGAAGTCATTGAAAGTCAAGGCTGCAAGGCCCGCGAAGTACAAGGTGCGCAATTACACCCGGTGCAACCGGTGTGGACGTCCGCGTGCCGTCTTCAAGAAATTCGGGCTCTGCCGCATCTGCCTCCGGGAGCTCGCCCACCAGGGCGTCATCCCCGGCATGACAAAGAGCTCGTGGTAGAGGAGTAGCGGAACATGCTCACTGATCCCGTAGCCGACATGCTCACGCGCATCCGCAACGCCAACAAGGCGCTGCACGATCGCACCGAGATGCCGAACTCCAAGCTGAAGGTCGAGATCGCCCGCATCCTCAAGGAGGAGGGGTACATCCGCGACTACCACGTCGCCGAGACCGAAGAGCGTCCGCACAAGACACTCGTGATCGAGCTCAAGTACGGCCGCAGCCGCGAGCGCATCTTGACCGATCTGAAGCGCGTCTCGAAGCCCGGGCGCCGCATCTACGCCGGTAAGGACCGTCGCCAACGCGTGCTCGGCGGCATGGGCATCGCGATCATGTCCACCTCACGCGGCGTCATCACGAGCCGCACCGCCGAAGCCGAAGGCATCGGCGGCGAAGTCATCTGCTACGTCTGGTAGCCGGAGCGTCTGAGAAACCATGTCCCGCATCGGAAAAAAGCCCATTGAAGTGCCTGCAGGCGTGATCGTCTCGATCGACCCTGGCCGTGTGACGGTCTCGGGGCCGAAGGGCGAGCTGCGCCAGGATGTCCCCGCGCGCATGCAGATCGCGCAGGACGGCGACACCCTGACGGTGACGCGCCCGACGGAGCGCGGTGAGGATCGTGCGCTGCACGGCCTGACGCGCACGCTGATCGCGAACATGGTCGAAGGCGTCACGAACGGCTACGAGAAGCGCCTCGAGATCCAGGGCGTCGGGTACCGCGCGACGCTCGCGGGCACCGATCTCGACCTTCAGGTCGGCTACTCGCACGCTGTCAAGATCAAGCCCCGGCAGGGGATCGAGTTCGAGGTCCCGATCCCGACGCAGGTCGTCGTGCGCGGCATCGACAAGCAGATCGTCGGCCAGACGGCTGCTGAGATTCGCAAGGTCCGTCCGCCCGAGCCCTACAAGGGCAAGGGCATTCGTTACGAAGGCGAGCATGTTCGCCGGAAGGTTGGTAAGCGCGCGTAATGGCGAAGATCACCACCAGAGAGTCACGTCTCCGCCGCCATCGTCGCGTGCGCGGCAAGATCCGCGGCACCTCGGAGCGTCCGCGCCTCGCAGTGTTCCGCTCCAACAAGGGCATCTTCGCCCAGCTCGTCGACGACGACGCCGGCAAGACCCTTGCGGCGTTTTCCTGGACCAACCTGCCCAGGTCGTTCAAGGGCGACAAGACCGAGCAGGCGACCGAGGTCGGCAAGCGCCTGGCCGACGCGGCCAAGCAGGCCGGAGTCGAAGGCGTCGTGTTCGATCGTGGCGGCTACCTGTACCACGGCCGCGTCAAGGCGCTCGCAGAGGGCGCACGTGAAGGAGGACTGAGTTTCTAGTGGCAACTGATTTCGTCGAAACCCGCGAGCTCAAGGAGCGCGTGGTCGAGATCAACCGCGTCGCCAAGGTCGTCAAGGGCGGACGTCGTTTCTCGTTCACCGCGCTCGTCGTTGTCGGTGACGAGGTCGATCGCGTCGGCGTCGGGTACGGCAAGGCGCGCGAGGTGCCGCTTGCAATCTCGAAGGCCGTCGACGACGCGAAGAAGAACCTCTTCACCGTCGCGAAGCACGGCCAGACGATCACGCACGAGTCGCTCGGCCAGTTCGACGCTGCGCGCGTCTTGCTGCGCCCGGCCTCACCCGGTACCGGCGTCATCGCCGGCGGGGGTGTGCGCGCCGTGCTCGAACTCGGAGGCATCCGCGACGTGCTCGCGAAGTCGCTCGGCACGACGAACCCGATCAACATGCTGAAGGCCGCGGAGCAGGCATTGCGCCAGCTCCGTCGTCCGGAGGACGTTGCCAAGGCTCGCGGCAAGCAGATTCACGAGGTGCTGCCGTACAAGCGTCCCGTCGAGCCCGTTGCGCAGGAGGTGAGCACCGGTGGCGAAGCTGAAGCTGACGCAGGTGCGTAGCCAGATCGGCCAGTCGGAGCGTCACCGCGGCACGCTGCGGGCGCTCGGCCTCGGCCGGATTGGCAAGACCAACGAGATCGACGACAGCCCGGTGCTCGCAGGCATGCTGCGCAAGGTGCGCCACCTCGTCCAAGTGGAGAAAAGCTGATGGCTGGAGACCTGAACCTCTCGAACCTGCAACCCGCTCAGCCGCGCAAGGATCGCAAGCGCGTCGGCCGCGGCCTGGGCTCGGGCAAGGGCCGGTATTCCGGCCGCGGGATCAAGGGCCAGAAGTCCCGTGCCGGGTCGCATAACGTGCGCGCCGGTTTCGAAGGCGGCCAGATGCCCCTCGCCATGCGCACCGCGAAGCTCCGCGGTAACACCTCGAAGGACGCGATGCCCGTCGGGCCGTTCCGCACCTACACGCAGCCCGTCAACCTGCGCGACCTCGAGGCACGCTTCGAGGTCGGCGAGGAAGTCACACCGGAGGCGCTGAAGGCCAAGGGCCTGATCCGCTCGATCCGCAAGGACGTGAAGCTCCTCGGTGTCGGCGACCTGACGAAGAAGCTGACGATCACGGTGCACGGCGCCTCGGCGACCGCGCGCGAGAAGGTCGAGGCCGCGGGTGGCTCGCTGACGCTCCTCAAGGAGCCGAAGGTGCGCAAGCCGAAGAACATGAAGCGTCGTCCCGAGGGCCGGACGAAGGACACCACGTCCGACAGCGCTCCGGCGGAAACAACCGAGACGACCGAGCAGTCCGAGGAGAGCTAGATGTTCTCCTGGCTCGCCAATGCCTGGCGGGTCCCGGAGCTGCGCAGGCGGCTCCTCTTCACGGCCGTCGTGCTCGCCGCCTACCGGCTCGGCTCGTTCATGCCCGCACCGGGCGTGGACTCTCAGCAGATCCAGAACTTCTTCAACGGCAAGGGCGGCTCGCTGCTCGGGCTGCTGAACCTCTTCTCGGGTAGCGCACTCTCGCGCTTCTCGATCTTCGCGCTCGGGATCATGCCGTACGTCACGGCGTCGATCATCCTTCAGCTCCTGACCGTCGTCATCCCGACGCTCGAGCAGTTGCAGAAGGAAGGTGAGTCGGGCTACGCGAAGATCAACCAGTACACGCGCTACCTGACGGTCGTGCTCGCGGCGGCCCAGGCGACCGGGTACGCCTACCTCTTCCACAAGCAGGGCGCGCTCTCGGGCAACCCCGGACGGCTCGTGCTGATCATCGTCACGCTGACCGCCGGCACGACCCTCTTGATGTGGCTCGGTGAGCTGATCACCAAGCGCGGCATCGGCAACGGGATCTCGCTGCTGATCTTCGCCTCGATCCTCACCTCCGCTCCGCAGGGCATCAACGCGTGGATCAACGGCGGCCCGCTCGAGCGCCTCTTCTTCCCGCTCGTCGCGATCGGCGTCGTCGTCGCGGTCGTGTTCGTCCAGGAAGGGCAGCGTCGCATCCCGATTCAGTACGCGAAGCAGATGATGGGGCGCCGCCAGACCGCCGGCGGATCGACCTACATGCCGTTGCGCGTGAACATGGCAGGCGTGATCCCGGTCATCTTCGCGGCGGCGCTGCTGGCGCTCCCGCAGACGATCGGCTCCTTTGCGCCCGGCACGCAGTCGTTCATCAACACGCACTTCGCGCCGAGCTCATGGACCTACCTCGCCGTCGAAGCGGTGCTGATCATCGTCTTCACCTACTTCTACACCGCGGTGCAGTTCAACCCGGTCGACCAGGCCGACAACCTGCGCAAGTACGGCGGCTACATCCCCGGCATCCGGCCAGGCCCTCCGACTGCCCAGTACCTCGACCGCGTCCTGACCCGGCTCACCTTGCCCGGCGCCTTCTTCCTCGCGTCCGTGGCCGTGCTGCCGTCGGTCTTCATCAACGAATTCGGCTTCTCGCAGGCCACGGGCCGCGCCCTCGGAGGCACCTCGGTGCTGATCGTCGTCGGCGTTGCGCTCGACACGATGCGGCAGATGGAGTCGCAGATGATGATGCGCTCCTACGAGGGCTTCTTGCGATGAGCCTCCTCGTCAGCGTTCGGGACGAGCAAATGAATCTGCTCGCCAGCGTTCTCGGGGCTCGCAAATGAATTTGCTCGCCAGCCTTTTGGGGGCTCGCAAATGAATTTGCTCGTCCTTGGCCCGCAGGGGGCCGGGAAGGGAACGCAGGCGAAGCGCATCTCGGACGAGTACGCGATCCCGCACGTCTCGACCGGCGACATGTTCCGCGCGGAGCGCGAGGCCGGCACCGGCTTCGGCGTCCGCGTCGGCGAGATCATGGATCGTGGCGAGCTCGTGCCCGATGCGCTGACGATCGAGATGATCGAGGCCCGGCTCGGGCGGGACGACGCCCGTGACGGGTTCGTGCTCGACGGCTTCCCGCGCAACCTCGCGCAGGCGGAGGCGCTCGATGCGATGCTCGGCGCCATCGGCCGCAGCCTCGACGCAATCCTCTTCTTCGACGTGCTCGACGCGGTCGGCACGGAGCGCGCGATCAAGCGCGCCGAGACCGAGGCCCGCTCGGACGACACGCCTGACGTGATCGCCCGCCGTCTCGAGGTCTACCACTCCCAGACCGAGCCGGTCGTCGAGTATTACCGCGCCACGGGCAAGCTCGTCCCGCTGCACGCCGAGCGCTCGATCGACGATGTCTGGTCGGAGATCGCTGCAGCACTGCAGCAGGTGGGGGCGGCCGCGTGATCATCCGCAAGTCGCAACAGGAGATCGAGACGATGGCGCGCGCCGGCCGGGTGGTGGCCGACACGCTGGCGCTCCTCGGGGAGCACATCGGACCGGGGATCACGACGCAAGCGCTCGACGCGCTCGCCGAGGAGTACATCCACTCCCAGGGTGGCGAGCCGACGTTCAAGGGCTACAAGGGCTACCCCGCTGCGACGTGCCTGTCTCCGAACGGAATGGTCGTCCACGGGATCCCCGGGAAGGATCCCCTGGTCGACGGAGACATCCTCTCTGTCGACGTGGGCGTCACGCTGGACGGGTTCGTCGCGGACTCTGCGTGGACGTACGCGGTCGGCGCGATCGACGCGGAGGCCCAGCGGCTGCTCGAGGTCTGCCAGTCGGCCCTCGAGGCCGGGATCGAGCAGGCGCGCGCCGGCAACACGATCAGCGATATCTCGCGGGCCGTCCAGACGGTCACCGAGGCAGCCGGCTTCAGCGTCATCCGGAGCCTCGTCGGCCACGGGGTCGGCCGTTCGATGCACGAGGACCCCCAGGTGCCGAACTTCGTCTCGAGCTACCGCGGGCCGGAGCTCAAGGAGGGGATGACGATCGCGATCGAGCCCATGATCACCGTCGGCTCGCCCGAGGTCTACATCCACGACGACGAGTGGTCGATCTCCACGACGGACAGCTCCCTGGCTGCCCATTTCGAGCACACGGTCGCCGTCACGGAGGCGGGGCCGAGGATCCTGACCTCGAAAGAACGGGTCCTGGTACCATGACGACCCGCGTCGCGAGGCGTCTGCCAGCACGCTCAGTTAGCCCTTTCTACGAATAGAGACCCATGAAAGTCCGCCCCTCAGTCAAGCCAATGTGCGAGCGCTGCCGCGTCATCAAGCGGCATGGGCGCACCATGGTCATCTGCACGAATAATCCGCGCCACAAGCAGCGGCAGGGTTAAGGAGAGAATTGGCCCGTATCGCAGGTGTGAACCTCCCGAATCAGAAGCGGCTCGAGATCGGCTTGACCTACATCTTTGGCATCGGCCAGCCTTCGGCGCAGAAGATCTGCGACGCGCTCGGCCTCTCGCCCGACACGAAAGTCCGTGACCTGACCGAGGACGAGGTCGCGAAGCTCCGCGACTACATCGACGAGCATCACCAGGTCGAGGGCGACCTGCGCCGCGAGCGCACTCAGGCGATCAAGCGCCTGCAGGAGATCGGCTCGTTCCGCGGCCTGCGCCACCGGCGCAACCTGCCGGCCCGCGGTCAGCGCACCAAGACGAACGCCCGCACGCGCAAAGGCCCGAAGAAGACCGTCGGACGCGGAAAGAAGGCGAAGTAAATGGCTCCTCCCCGCAAGGCCGCGACCCGTGGTCGCACGCGTCGCCGTGTCCGCAAGAACATTGCGATCGGCCAGGCCCACATCAAGACGTCGTTCAACAACACGATCGTCGCCCTGACCGACAAGGAGGGCAACGTGATCGTGTGGGAGTCCGCCGGCTCGGCCGGGTTCAAGGGCTCACGCAAGTCGACCCCTTTCGCCGCGCAGGTGACCGCCGACTCTGCAGCGCGGAAGGGCATGGAGCACGGCTTGCAGAAGGTAGAGGTCTTCGTCAAGGGCCCGGGCTCCGGACGTGAGACGGCGATTCGCTCCCTGCAGGCAGCCGGTCTCGAGATTCTCGGAGTGAAGGACGTCTCTCCGCAGGCACATAACGGCGTCCGCCAGAAGAAGCGGAGGCGCGTGTAGTGGCAAGAGATACGTCCCCCAAGTGCAAGCAGTGCCGCCGGGAAGGCATCAAGCTCTTCCTGAAGGGCGAGCGCTGCCTGACGGAGAAGTGCGCGATCGAGCGCCGCAGCTATCCGCCGGGCGAGCACGGGCGCGGCCGGATCAAGCAGAGCGAGTACCTGCTGCAGCTGCGTGAGAAGCAGAAGGCACGCCGGTACTACGGCCTCCTCGAGAACCAGTTCCGCACGTACTACGAGAAGGCGAACAAGCAGGGCGGCATCACCGGTGACAACCTCCTGCGCATGCTCGAGACGCGGCTCGACAACGTCGTCTACCGCCTCGGTTTCGCAGCTTCGCGTGCGCAGTCGCGTCAACTCGTGCGCCACGGCCACTTCTTCGTGAACGGCCGTCGCGTGAACATCCCGAGCTACCAGGTGAAGCCGGACGACATCGTGACCATGAAGGGTGGCTCGAGTGCGGAGCAGGTGATTCGCGACGCGACCGATCTGACCGCGGCTGTCGCTCCATGGCTGCAGGCAGACCACGACGGTCTGACCGGCAAGGTTCTGAAGTGGCCGGAGCGTGCTGAGATCGACACGCCGGTCTCCGAGCAGTTGATCGTCGAGCTGTACTCGAAGTAACGCTCGCACCCGTTTTTCTCCAGACGTTTTTCGAAGCACCAGAAGAAAGGACACACGTGGCTGTACGCGCGACCGATTTCCAGATTCCGAAGATCACACACGAAGAGGTCAACGAGGATCACGGCGTCTTCGTGATCGAGCCGCTCGATCGTGGCTTCGGCTACACGTTCGGCAACTCGCTGCGTCGGGTGCTGCTCTCCTCCCTCGAGGGCGCCGCGGTCACCTCGGTGAAGATCGAAGGAGTCGCGCACGAGTTCACGACCCTCCCGGGCGTCCGCGAGGACGTGACGGACATCATCCTGAACCTCAAGCAGCTCGTCTGCATCCTCCACGGCGAGTCGCCCGAGGTCGAGGTTCGTCTCACGAAGCGCGGTGACGGCATCGTCACGGCCGCTGACATCGAGGCACCGGCCGACCTGGAGATCCTGAACCCGGATCTCGAGATCGCCAACCTCTCGTCGAAGGGCCGCCTCGAGGTCACGATCACGATCGGTCGTGGCCGCGGGTACATGCCGGCCGAGGGCAACCGGGGCCAGGCGCACACGATCGGCGTCATCCCGGTCGACTCGATGTTCTCGCCGATCAACCGCGTCACCTACGACGTGGAGTCCGCGCGCGTCGGTCAGCGCACCGACTACGACAAGCTCATCCTTGACGTCACGACCAACGGGTCGATCGACCCCAAGGACGCGATCGCCGAGGCCGCCGAGATTCTGATCCGGCAGCTCGCCATCTTCACCGACCTCGAGCGCATCGAGGGCTTCGGCGAGTCGGCGCAGGCCGCCTCCGACGGCGGTGCCGACACGGCAAGCGTCTCGCTCGCCGGCGGCATGGAGAACTTCCCGATCGAGGAGCTCGAGCTCGGCGTTCGCTCGTACAACTGCCTGAAGCGCGTCGGCATCGAGACCATCGGTGACCTCGTGACCAAGTCGGAGAACGAGCTCGCCGCGATCCCGAACTTCGGCAAGAAGTCGATCGAAGAGGTCAAGGAGACGCTGCAGCAGCACGGCCTGACGCTCCGCGGCGGCCACTCGGCGCCTGAAAGCACGGAGGAGTAGGGAGCCAGTGAGGCACGCACGCTCAGGCAAGAAGCTCGGTCGCGACTCGGCGCACCGCAAGGCGCTCTACTCGAACCTTGCGGGTGCGCTGATCGAGCACGGTCGGATCAAGACGACCGTGACGAAGGCGAAGGCCGTCAAGCCGATCGCTGAGCAGATGATCACGCTCGGCCGTCGCGGCGACCTGCACGCCCGGCGTCAGGCGACGGCGTTCCTGCGCTCGCGCGACGTCGTGCACAAGCTGTTCGCCGAGGTCGCGCCGCGCTTCACGGATCGCCCGGGCGGCTACTCGCGCATCATCCGGATCGGCCCGCGCCCAGGAGACGCGGCCGAGATGGTCTACCTCGAGCTCGTCGACGAGGAGTACGTCGCGACGCAGCGAGAGGAGCGCACGCCCGCCCCGGTCGTCGTCGAAGAGGTCGTGGAGCCGGACGAGGAAGTCATCGTCGACGAGCCGGCCGCAGAAGCTGCGCCTGCCGACGATGAGGCCGAGGCCGACCCGGCCGAGCCCGCAGCGGAGGCCGAAGGCGACGAGCCGGCGGCCGACGACGCCCCCAAGGCGTAGTCGCCACTCCGATAGCTGCTGTTTCTGTTCGGGTCGCCGCTGGCGGCCCGAAGACCTTTTGGTGTTAGACGCCCGCGCCGACGAGTGCGCCGACGACGGCGATCACACCGCCCGCGGCACTCACGAGGCCGAGTGACTTGACGAAGCTCGTGCCGAAGAACTTCCAGCGGATCCACGCGAGCGCGACCAGTTCGAAGGCAACGACGACGACGGCCGTCACGATCGCCGCGTGATAGTTCGGCCAGAGGAAGGGGAGCGTGTGCAGGATGCCGCCCAGGAACGTGCCGCCGCCTGTGATCGCGCCGCGCGTGATCGGGTTGCCGCGGCCCGTCAGCTCACCCGTGTCCGACAGCCCTTCGGAGAAGGCCATCGAGATCGCTGCCCCGATCGAGGTCGCGAGGCCTGCTGCGAACGCGTAGAGCGGTTTGTGACTGACGATTGCGACGGAGAAGATCGGCGCGAGCGTCGAGAGCGAGCCGTCGATCAGCCCGACCATGGCGGGTTGGGCCCGCTGCAACAGGAAGTGATTCTTGTCGGACACGACTAGAGTGTATCCAAAGGATGACAAGTGATTAGAGTAGAAGGCATTCCTTACAAGTGCGGTCAGGGGCGCCTGACGTGCATCTGAAGCTAACGGTCGAGTACGACGGCACCGCGTTTGCGGGGTGGGCGCGGCAGCCGGGCGCGCGCACGGTCGAGGCGGAGCTCGCGCGCGTGCTCGCCGAGCTGTACGGCTCGGTCGAGGCGCTGACAGTCGCCGGTCGCACGGATGCAGGTGTGCACGCCCTCGCGAATGTCGTCTCGGTCGGTGTCGCGGTCGGCCCGCCCGCC
>JACDGR010000063.1 GCA_013821525.1 Actinomycetota bacterium | reverse complement strand
CCGCTCGCCCGAGAACCGCACGAACCGCTCGTCGCCCGGCACCGAGCCGTGCTCGGAGCCCGAGACACGCGCGCTCGTTGCGCTCGTGGAACGGCTGCGGCCGCCGCTCGTGATCGACCTGCACACGCCGCTCGAGCTGCTGCTCGTGCGGCGCGGCGTCCATCCGACAACGCTCGAGAAGCTCAGCGCCGCGGCCGGGATCCGCGCCGTCGACGAGCTGCCCGGCTGCCCGGGGGCCTTCGACGACTGGCTCGAGGAGATCGGGATACCTGCGATCGTCTACGAGACGGAGCAGGCGGGTCTGCCTGCGCTCTGCGAGCGCCATCTGCCCGGACTGCAGGCGCTCCTGCGCGAAGCTATAACCGTGTAATGCGCCGCCGCCGTGGCGGCTGCAGGTACTCGACGCGCGTGACCGCGGCGCGCTTGTGCGTCGTCAGCTCGCCGGAGTGCAGCCCGACGAACGTGCCGGACGTGGGCGCCACGTCGATGTAGTCACGACCAACGGCGACCGTGACGTACCGCGTTCCAGCCCTGCGGTTGTGCGTCGGATCGAACGGCACGGCCCGGACGCTTCCGCCGTCCTCCTGCACGAGCACTTCGACCCAGGCGTGGGTTCCGCCGTCGCCGAGCAGGTGGCCCGAGACGTAGCGGGCCGGCAGCCCACAGAGCCGCGCGAGCGCGAGCATGCAGTGCGCGTAGTCCTGACAGACACCCTCTGCGCCGGCCCACGCTTCGGCTGCCGTCGTCTCGACGGTCGTGATCCCCCAGGCGTAGGCAAAGTGCTCGTGGATGAGCGCGCAGAGGCGCGCCGCGAGCTCGAGCTCCTGGAGGCCCGTGGCGCGAGCCGTCTCCGCGACCGCGCGGAGCGCGTCGTCGGGGCGCGTCAAGCGAGACGCCTCGGCGAAGCGGCGGTCGAAGCCCACGTCGTCGGGGTTCTCCCAGCCGTCGATGGGGGCATCGCACTCGACGACCGCCCACGTGGAGAACTCGACGTGGTCGTCGACATCGTCGAGTGATAGATCGAGCACGACGTTGCCGAAACTGTCGTAGGAGCGTTCGCTGTCGAGGTCGCATCCGGTGACGCGCAGCTTGTGCGCGACGAGCCGTTGTCTGCCGTGGTAGTCCGGCGGCACGACCATCAGACGCTGGCGCAGCTCCGTGATCGGGCTCGGGTAGTCGTAGCGGAACGTCTGGTGGATGAGCACGGTCGCCTGCCGAACGTTCTGCCAGTCGATCTCGTCGTTGTCGACGCTCCCGAGGGTCGCGATCAGTTGCCCGAGGGCATCACCTTCCATCGAGCACCTCGTCTGCGAGCACGGTCATGCGCTCGAGGCTAGCCGGGCCGTAGCTCGTCACCATTGCGACGTCGACAGCGTCCCGGCCGCGCCCGATAGGCACCCGCCCGACGCGCGGCGTGTTGAACCGGGCGTCGAACGTCCACCAGCGGTCGCCGAGCCACACCTCGAACCAGGCGTGGAAGTCCTGCTCCGGATAGGGAGGCTGCACGTCGATGTCGGGGAGGTAGCCGAAGGTGTAGCGCGCCGGAATCCCGAGCGCGCGGCAGAAGCCGATTCCGAGGTGAGCGAAGTCGCGGCACATGCCTCCGCGGCGTTCGAGGATCTCGAGCGTGGCGGTCGTCGGGATGCTCGGCACGCCGTAGGTGATGTTCTCGTGGATCCAGTCGGAGATCGCCTGCACGCGCATCGCCCCCCTGGGTGTCTCGCCAAAGAGCTCCCAGGCACGGTCGGTCAGCGCGTCGGATTCGCAGAGCCGGCTCGGCAGCAGCCAGTGCAGAAGCTCCGACGGCAGATCCTCGACCCAGTGCTGCACGTCGCCGGAGCCGGGCATCGCCTCGGCCTCGCGAGCGACGCGGACGGTCGCGCGGTAGCCGAAGGACGTCGCGCCGGCAGGGAGCACGAGCCGGCGGCAGCGGTTGCCGTACAGGTCTTCGAACTCCGTCGAGTCGACGCCGTCCCATTCCTCACTGACGACCGTGTGCCGGAGCGAGGAGTGTGGCTCGACGAGGACGATCGCCGGCGAGTCAGCTTCGGTGCGGTAGTCGAATCGGCAGCCGACGAGCAGTTCGGTCATGTGCATGGCCCTTGCTGCTGCTGATGAGGCTGCTGCGAGGGCGTTCCATCCTCGCCGCGCGTTTGTGCGCGCGGCGGCGGTAACGGGAGGTCATCCGAGAGCGTCTGCCGCATCCCGCCCATCGCCTGCGTCAGCACTGCGCCTTGCTGGAAGCGGCGCATCGCGCCGAGATTTTGAATCGCGATCAGACGACCTTGTGGCTCCTCCTCGTCGTTACCGAGCTGCGACACGCGGTCGACACCGCCGACCGTCTCACACGTGACGGCCACGTCGAGCTCGGCGAGCGATCCGCCCTGGTAGGTGCCGCGCAGTACCGTCACGTCGGCGTAGTCGCGCCCGACGCCGATCTTCACGTGCTGGCCGGTGCAGTGCGTCCCGAGCGTCGCGTCGATGCCGAGCCAGCCGTATGGCGGAACGTACGCCTCGATCCAGGCGTGCGAGGCAGCGGCCTCGGCGACGCCACCGAGGTATCCGCTGACATAGCGGGCGGGCAGGCCGACGTGACGGCAGAGCGAGATCAGCACGTGCGCGAAGTCCTGACAGACGCCCGCGCCACCTGCGAGCACCTCCGCGACGGAGCTGTGCACGGTCGTGGAGCCGACCTTGTAGGTCAGTCGTGTGCGCACGGCTTCTGCCGCCAGGTCGAGGAACCGGAGCGCGCTCGGTGAGGTCTCGGCCGCGAGCAGCTTGCGCGCCATCGCCTTCGATTCGTTGCCGAGCACGATGTACGAGCTCGGACCGAGGAACTCTGAGAACTCGTCCTGCAGCTCACCGTCGCCCGCCAGCGTCTCGAGCGCGGGGGAGGCGTCGGTCTCCGACTCGACTTCGGCGACCAGCAGCTCGTCGGCTGCTGCGTGGGTCACGACGTCGCTCGTCGCTTCGATCACGAGGCGGTCGTGCAGATAGGCGACCCCGAAGTCGTGCACAGAGTTGCCGTAGTAGTCGCGAAACGCGATCACTGTCGCCGGCGGCTCGATGCGCAGGTCGAAGTCGAGCACCGACTGGGTCGCGCAGACGAGTGGCTGCAACCGGACTTCGTTGAAGCTTTCGAAGACCGGGCTGTCATAGCTGTAGGAGGTGAGGTGCTGGATGCGATACCTCACGCCATCGCCTCCTGTGCGGTGAGCGGCCGGTGGGCGAAGAACTCATCTTCGATGCGGTCGCCGATCCGGTAGCAGCGGCGCTGCACGTCGATCAGGGCGCGATGCAGACCGCCCGCGAGCAGATCCTCGAGGCGCTGATAGGCGAAGTCAGCGTGCAGCCTGCCCACCTCGCGCCGCGCCTCGCTATCGAGCGTCCAGCCGGGCATCGGCTCCGATCCGTTGTAGGCCGGCGCCTGCTCGGTGATGTGCGCGAGCGCCGCCTCGACCTGGCCGACCGAGAACCGGATCGAGCGGGGGAGCACCGGCGAGAGCGTCAGCAGCTCGATCACCGCCGACGGCTGGATGCCGCGGCGCTGGATGCGGTGGTAGGACTCGTAGGCGGAGAGCGAGTGGAGGAGCGTCGCCCACGGCTGGATGTCCTCCGCCGCCGCGTCGAGCGCCAGTCCGTCCGTCGCGCCGCCCACTGTGCCTTCGCCCGCGAGCAGCCGGTAGTTGACATCGAGCGTGCGCGCCGTCGATTCGGCACGCTCGAGGAACTTGCCCGCCTGCAGGAAGTACCAGCCCTCCTCGCGCGGCATCGTCGAGTCCGTAATCCCTTGCAGCAGCTGGCTGAAGTCGACCACCGAGCGGCAGAACCGCGTCGCCTTCTCCGCCTCTGCCGTCGCCCGCCGGCGTCGTGCGGGCTGCTGCACCTCGAGATGGAAGCGGTTGAGCGCCTCCCACATCTCGGTGGCGACCTGATGCCGCATCGTGCGTGCGTTGTCGCGCGCGAGCGCAATGCACTCGACGATCGAGTTTGCGTTGTCGTGCGAGAAGATCAGGTGGGCAGGCACGTTGGACTCACCAGGCGGCCCGTCTTCGCGGGGGAACGTCGACACGGCGCCGACGATCTCGAGCAGCGCGGTCCAGTGCCGCTCGCGGCGAGCCTCGGCCTCACTGGTCGAGCCCATGGCCAGCGTGTGGCTGAAGGTCACCTCCGTCAGGCGTGCGGTTTGCTCCGCGCGCTCGACGTAGCGGCCGATCCAGTAGAGCGACGCTGCCATCCGGCTCAGCACGGGCGTTCTCCTCTCATTGCAAGACCCAGGTGTCCTTGCTGCCGCCGCCTTGCGACGAGTTGACGACAAGCGACCCGGGAGTGAGCGCGACGCGGGTCAACCCGCCGGGTAACACCGTCACACCATCGGGACCGGACAGCGCATACGGTCGGAGGTCGACGTGGCGGCCCTCCAGCGTCCCCGAGTCGCCTGTCTCGTCCGCGACGAACGTCGGATGGCGGGAGATCGGGATCGTCGGTTGGGCGATGTAGTTCCGTGGGTTGGCGACGATCAGGCGGCGGAACTTCTCGATCTCCTTCTCGTCTGCGTGCGGGCCGATCAGCATCCCGTAGCCGCCGCTCTCGTTCGCGGCCTTGACGACGAGCGTGTCGAGGTTCGCGAGCACGTGCTCGAGCTGCTCGGGATCGAACGGCAAGAACGTGGGGACATTGCCGAGGATCGGCTCCTCACCGAGGTAGTAGCGGATGATCTCTGGGACGTAGTGGTAGAGCACCTTGTCGTCGGCGATGCCCGTGCCGATCGCGTTCGCGAGGGTGACGTTGCCCGTGCGGACGGCGCCGAGCAGTCCCGCGACGCCGAGCAGCGAGTCGGGGCGGAACGCGAGTGAGTCGAGATACTCGTCGTCGACGCGCCGGTAGATCACATCGACCTGGCGCCGCCCGAACGTCGTGCGCATGTAGACGCGGTTGTCGAGCACGAACAGGTCGCGTCCCTCGACGAGGTCGACGCCCATCTGCTGGGCGAGGAACGCGTGCTCGAAGTAGGCGGAGTTGTAGACGCCGGGTGTCAGCACGACGACGGCCGGCCCACCCGAGGCGCCAGGCACGGCGCGCCGCGGCGAGAGGCCGACCAGGTTGTCGAGCAGGCGCCCGGCATAGGTGTCGACCGGACGTACGCCTAGGTCGGCGAACCAGTCGGGGAAGATGCGCGTCATGATCTGCCGGTTTGCGAGCACGTAGGAGACGCCGCTCGGCGTTCGTAGGTTGTCCTCGAGTACGAGCCAGCGGCCGTCTGCGTCGCGAATCAGGTCGCTGCCGACGACGTGCAGGTACTGATCTTGCGCGACATCGATGCCGACGACCTCACGCCGGAAGTGACGTCCGAGAACGACGAGCCGCCGAGGCACGATCCCGTCGCGCAGGATCTCCTGGCCGTGGTAGACGTCGTGCACGAACTGGTTGAGTGCGCGAATCCGCTGGCGCAGTCCGGCTTCGACGACGGCCCATTCACTGGCCGCGATGATGCGCGGGATCGGATCGAAAGGGAGGATTCGCTCCGTGCGCCGGTCGCCCTCGGCGTAGACGGTGAACGTGACGCCACGGTTCAGGAACGAGCGGTTGGCGAGGTCGGCGCCGCGCCGAAGGTCTGCGCCGTCCATCGCGGCGATCTGCCGAAGCAGGTCGACGTACTGCTTGCGTGGTGCGACGCCCTTCGCCGTCGCTTCGAACGCCTCGTCGAAGAAGCCGTCGAGCGCGTAGCCGTTGCGCAGCACGCCCTCGGCCAGCACCTCGGACGGCAGCCCGCCCGCGAGCGCCGAGCCGCCGTCGGCCGAACCGGCAACCTGTCCCTTCCCACGCGCGCGCGCCATCGGTCTCCTTAGACGAGAAAAGCCCCAGCCTGACAGAGAGGCTGAGGCTTCGTCGCCTACGCTTTGCCCGCCGGGCCGACGGGCGCCGCCAGCCTAGCGCGACCCGGCTCGCTCCACAATCAGAAGGGTTCGGCTTCAGCGATCCCCGAACTGAAGCTCCCGTGTCGCGAGCACGCGGCCGACGAACTCCCGTTTGCCTGCGGTGTACGCGACGAGGTCGCCTGGATGTTCCCGTGCCAGGCGCAGCTTCAACTGCTCGTAGCCGGAGAGGAGAGCAGGGTGGTCACGAAGCGCGTCGCGGAACGCGAGACGTTCGCGCCACAGATCACTTCCCGGTTCTGTCAGGTGCAGGCCGTGCGTGGTCTCGCTCAGGCGCGCGGAGGGCTTGGAGAAGTGATGAGCGATACCTGGGCGGTGCGGTGTGTCGACGTACGAGAGTGTTCGCAACGGTGCACACGCGTCTCGTGCCTGCGCCAGATCGCGCACTCCGGCCAGCATGTCGATGATCGGCTTGGCGGAGAGACCAGGAATCGCAGTGGAACCGATGTGATGGACGCCTTCGATCAGCCAAGGGGCAAGGGCCTCCTCCAAGCGCGCTTGCTCCTCCTCGAACCGCGCGATCCAAGCCGGGTCGTACGGAACGACGGCGATGTGGTCGGACACGTCGCGAGGGTAACTCACCCGAATGTGCTGACGAGTTTCGCCTCGATCGTCTATTCGGCGAAGGGCGTCGAGCGAACCCGTTCGGCGAGGCCGCTCATCGCCATCCGCTCGAGGTGCGGATCACCGCCGCGCGCGAGCTTGCCCTCCACGAGTCCGACGAATTGCTCCTTGAAGCCACAGCGCGGTGCAGAGTCGCAGACCGCCCCGATCGTGGTCGACGTGAACTCGTCAAGGCGCCTGCCGCTGACGTCGACGCTCGTGCCGTACGCGAGGAGTAGCGACTCGACGTCACTCTCGTTCTCGGGGCCATCCCAGTGATCGCGGACTGCCTTGCCCGCACGCTCGGCGCGCCCGGGCTCCCAGCCCACCTCGGCGAGTAATTCGCGCGCGACGGCCTCCCCGTCGTCCTCGAACCGGCCGCCCCGGTCGAAAGCCGGCATCAGACCGATGTCATGAAGGAGCGAGGCGACGTAGAAGACCTCGGCGTCGAACGCACGCTCTTCGCGGATTCCGAGCAATGCCCCGAATCCGTATGAGCGGAGCCCGTGGTTCGTCAGCGTCGTGGACTGTCCCTCAGCGGCGAGCGCGTCTGCGGCGCCGACCGCGCGCGAATCAGGAACGCGCAGCTGCTCGAGATCGTGCGAGTCGATCTCGGCGCCGAGGCGCAACATCAGCTGCCGGAGTTGCTCGCATGCGCTCATATCTCCTTCTACTCCAACGCGGGCGTCTCGCCAAGGCTTGCCAAGCCCTCGCGGCCGTCAGTCGCACCTCTGGTAGAAACTTCGAGCAACGGAAGGGGAAGGCGTGGCCAGCGTTGTTCCATACATCAACTTCGGCGTCAAGAGTCGTGACGCGGTCGAGTTCTACAAGGACGTCTTTGGCGGTGTCGCCGAGACGCAGGCCGAGGGCGAGCGCATAGTGCACCTCGACTTTCGGGCCGGTGACATCCACTTCATGGGCAGCGATCTCCAAGGCGACGGGTCAGAGCCGAGCAGTTCGTCGAGCCTCGTTTTGAACTGCGACAGCGAGCGTCAGCTGCTCGAGTACTACGCCGGGCTGGTCGATGGTGGCAGAGAGGTGTTCGCTCCGGTCGACAGCGGCTGGGGTGCCGTCGTTGCCCACTGCACCGATCAGTTCGGCGTCACCTGGATGCTGAACTTCGACGTGCCGCAGAGCTGACGGTTCCTCCTGGACCGCTCGAGGTCGCAGCTAGTCGGTGGCGATGTCGGGGCGATCGCCCGTCGCTCCGTTGGCACCCCGGATGAGGAGAGCGCTCATTGCGAGTGTCCATGCCGGTAGACCGAAGATGAGCCCGCCCAGCCGATCGGTCCGATCAGGAGGATGAGCGCGAGTACGAGGCTGGTGACGCCGAACCAGCGGGGTACGACCCGCTTGCTGAACCCGAGGACGCTCACTCCGATCAGCAAGACCATGAGAGCCAGTTCGGCCGCGACGAAGCAGGCGCCTCCCATCTGGTGCAGCGCTCCCGCAGCCGCGGGGGTGAGCTCGTCCTTGCTGATCGCGCCGTTGATGTCGAAGGCGGGCATGAGGATTGCGAAGATCGTCGTGGCCACGCCGCCGACGAACGCGATGGTCGTGACCGTTCCCGCGCCGCCTTCTGAGACCGCGAGCCGCGTGCGGAGCACGCCGAGGAAGCAGAGAAAGGAGAGGCAGCCGAGGATGAACGTCCAGCCGCCGGCCAGGATCAGGTTCGTGTTGTGTTGATACCAGGCGAGCGTTTGAGTGTCGCTTGCGTTGTCGGCAAGGTTGCTCGGCAGCGCAAACAGCACGACCATGCCGACTGCCCAGAGTACGACCGCGGCGACTCCCAGCAGCGAGCCGATCCTCCCTGACTTGAACGTGTTCATTGTGCTGTCCCTTCTCGTGAGGCAATTGACGTGTCGAGTGTCTGGGGGAGCGCTTAAGATCGGCTGAAGAGGACGAACG
Organism: Actinomycetota bacterium; assembly: GCA_013821525.1. Classification (GTDB taxonomy): domain Bacteria; phylum Actinomycetota; class Thermoleophilia; order Gaiellales; family Gaiellaceae; genus PALSA-600. Next base: position 3,966 of record JACDGR010000063.1, on the reverse strand, counting down.
GGAAGGGGTCGTGGAGAGAACCGAGCTGCGGGTGCTCGGGCCACTCGAGGTCGATCGAGAGGCCCGGCTCGTCGACGTTGGGGCGCCGAAACAGCGAGCGCTGTTGCTCGAGCTGCTGCTGGCACGCGGACGATTCGTTCCGCGTACGGGCTGATCGACGCGATCTGGGGCGAGGATCCTCCGGCTGGTGCGGTCGCAGCGGTACAGGTGTACGTCCACGGATTGCGTCGTGCTCTCGGTGGGGAGCGGATCGAGACGCAGGGGTCGGCTTACCGCGTCCGCCTGAATCCCGGCGAGCTCGACCTCGACCAGTTCGAGCAGTTCGTCCAGCGCGCCCAGAGCGCAATGCAAGACGGCGCGCCGGCGCTCGCGGCGGAGGACCTGCGCGCCGCACTGGCGCTCAGACGCGGGCCTGTGCTCGCAGAGCTCGAGGAGCTGCCGTTTGTCGCGGCGAGGGCTCTGCTCGAGCGTCGGGTGGTGGAGGCGATCGAGTTACTCGCAGAGGCCGAGATCGCGCTCGGCCGGCACGACGCGGTGATCGGCGAGCTCGAGGAGGCGATCGCCGCGCATCCTTTCCGTGAGCGGCTGCGCGAGCACCACGTGCTTGGCCTCTATCGAGCCGGGCGGCCGCGCGACGCGCTCGCTGCCTATCAGTCCGCGCGTGCCGCGCTGGATGAAGTCGGGCTCGTGCCCGGGCCAGCGCTGCGCGAGCTCGAACGGGCAATCCTGTCGCACGATCAGTCGTTCGAGGCGGCGCGCGCGGCACCCGCTGAGGTGCGCGTCTCTATTCCGGTTGCGCCGACCCCGCTGATCGGGCGCGAGACGGAGCTGGTACGACTGACGACGCTCGTGCGACAGCGCGATGTGCGGCTCGTCACGCTGACGGGGCCGGGCGGCATCGGCAAGACGCGCCTTGCCATTGCCGTCGCGCACGCGGTTGCTGATGAGCTCGTCGACGGCGCGACCTTTGTCGATCTCGCGGCGCTGACCGACCCGACCCGGATAGCCGACGCGGTCGCCGCGGCTCTCGGCGTTGCTGAAGACGCCACCACCTCGTACCTCGCGCAGCGGTCGCTACTGCTCGTGTTCGACAACTTCGAGCACCTCCTGGACGGCGCCGAGATCGTCGCGACGCTCCTCGCCGCCGCTCCACGACTCCGCGTGTTGGCGACAAGCCGGACTGCTTTGCGGCTGACCGGAGAGCATGAGTTTCCCGTTGCCGCGCTGCCAGTGCCGCACCGGTCTCTGCCCACCTACGAGAGCCTCCGCGACAACGACGCCGTCCGTCTCTTCGTCGACCGTGCTCGTTCCGTCGACCCGACATTCGAGCTGACTCACGCGAACACCGCCTTCGTCGCGGAGATCTGCCGTGCACTGGATGGGCTTCCCTTAGCGATCGAGCTCGCTGCGGCTCGCACCCGGATCTTCGCGCCCGAAGACATCGTCGCGCGGCTCAATCAGTCGCTCGACCTGCTCGCAGACGGGGCGCGCGACCGCCCCTTCCGCCAGCAGACGCTGCGCGCGACGCTTGATTGGAGTTATCGACTCCTCTCGGAGCCGGCACGCTCGGCGTTCGTAACACTCGGCGTCTTCAGCGGCGGGTTCTCTCTCGCGGCGGCGACGGCGGTCCTCGACCGCGATGATGCGCTACTCGCCCTGCTCTTGCCGCTGGTCGAAGCGAGTCTCGTTCGGCGCCTTCCGCGAGCGGTCGGTGTCAGGTTCGGGATGCTCGAAACCGTTCGTGCCTTCGCCCAAGAGAAGCTGTCAGCAGACGGCGGGGAGCAAGGCGTGCAGCTACGGCACGCCGAGCATGTTCTGGCGTGGGCCGAGTCGGCGGCGGAGCGGATCGCATCGCTCGACGAATCGGCGGCGGTACTGGACCAGCTCGATGAGGACATCGACAATGCGCGCATCGCACTCGCAACCTTCGCGAGCCGCGGCGAAATGTTGTCCTATGCGCGGCTCGTGCTCGCGCTGAGTCAGTACTGGATCGTGCGTGGACATCTCGCGGAAGGGCGGCGCTGTTTTGAGCGTGTGTACGCCACGGTCGATGAGCCTGCAACGCGGGCTGCTGCGCTCGTTCGTGGCGCGGTGATCCCGTATCGGCAGGGGAAGCTGGAGGAGGCCAAACTGCGTTGGCGCGAGGCGCTCGAGCTCTACGAACAGCTCAACGACGACAGCGGTCGTGCGCGCACGTTGGGCGAGCTTGGAGCCGTGGCGGTGCTCGAACGTGAGCTCGACGACGCCGCTGCTGCCTACGAGCAGTGCCGGCTTATTTTCTCCGGGCTCGGCGACCAGGTGCGGCTCGGGATCTGCCTGGCAAACCTTGCTGCTATCGAGGATCTGCGCGGCAACTCGGGCAGCGCCGCCGCCTACGGTGAGGAAGCGATCAGTCTCCAGCGCGGCTTGAACGACGTAGACGGCCTCACCCTCTCACTGCAGAACCTCGCGCGTGTCTACTCGGCCGTCGGGCGTACCGATGAAGCGCGCGCGCTGCTCAAGGAGAGCATCGACAACGCGATGCAGCTTGGCTACCGCGAGCTGCTCGGTTATGGATTCCTCGCCGCTGCCGAACTCGCGCTCGCTGAAGATCCTGTCACGGCCGCCCAGCTGCTCGGCGCCACCGCGGAGGTCTTCGCGTCCGTCGGAGCAGAGATCCAGGACGCAGAGCGTGAATCCTTCGACCGGATCCAGGCCAATCTGAAAGCCACCCTCGGCCACGACGCCTCGGCTGCTGCCCAATCCGAGGGCCGCACGCTGCCGCTGGAGAGGCTCGTCTCCCTCGCCACCGCTGGGCCTTAACCCGGTCTTAAGCGCCGGCGGGGAGTCTCTCTCCGTCCAGCGAACCTCGGCAAAGCGAAAGGCGAACCATGACTCCTCGCACAGCTCGGCAGCTCCTTGGGCTGCTCATTGCAATCACCTGTATCACGGTGCCCTCGGCTGCATTTGCGACTCCTTCGGCAACGAAGTCCGTTCAGATCTGGGTCACTCCCGACAAGGGCGACACGCCCTACGGCAAGGTTCTGTTCACCGGTGCGATCGGCGACTACGGCAAGACGATCAACACCGATAAGAACGGCAAGGTCGACTCCAATGGGGACTACGTGAAAGTCGTTCTGAAAAAGGGCACATTCGTCGTCGACGCGACCGCGATCGCGAAGCGATTTGCGCACCTGGCACCGAAAGTCGACTCGAGTACCTGCAGCGCGATCATCTCCGTCACGCACGTCCCGATCACGATCTCTGGCGGCACCGGATCCTATGCCGCGATCGCCGGCAAGGGCAACCTCAACTTCGTCTTCGCCGGCCTCGCAACTCGCTACAAGGCAGGAGCGAAAAAGGGACAGTGCAACCTGAGCGGAAACGGGCCGACGACCGCGTCGTTCTCGACGATCACGGGCTCGATGTCGGTTTCACTGTAGGCAAGCATCTTCAAAGATCGAGCAGGCCCGGCATCCGTCGGGCCTGCTACTCGCCGCGCGCCTGCCCGCTCCTAGATGCGTCTCGCACCGACGTAGCCGCTGTCGAAGTCCGAGAGGTTCGCGATGCGCACCACGTCGCCAGTGTGTGGCGCGTGCACCATCTGCCCGTTGCCGATGTAGATCCCGACGTGGTTGAGTCCGTCGAAGAAGACGAGGTCGCCGGGCTGAAGGTCGCTACGCGAGACGGGAGTGCCGCTGAGGTACTGGTCTGCGGCGTAGTGGGGCAGTTGGATGCCGAGATGGGCGTAGACGTACATCACAAGGCCCGAGCAGTCGAAGCCGGCGGGGGTGGAGCCGCCCCAGAGGTAGTGAACGCCGAGGTACTGGAGCGCGAGGGTTGCTGCTTCGGGATGTCCGGCGCCACTGGAGACGCTCGGCGCCGCGGGAGCGGTGGGCGGCGTCACCGGTGTTGGCGCGGGTGAGCTCGTCGTCAGCGGAGCGGGGGCCACTGCTGTGGTCGTGGGCGTGGTTGCGGGGTTGGGGG
>JACDGR010000062.1 GCA_013821525.1 Actinomycetota bacterium | reverse complement strand
CTCGTGACATCGGGTGCCGTGTGGATGATCGGCTCGGACCGGATCCAGGCGGTCGCAGCGTACGACGGCTCGTTCATCCCGTGGTTCGGCGTCTTCAACCGCAAGTTCGGCACGCCGATCCGCGTCAACGTCATGTCGGGCATCGTCGCGTCGATCTTCTGCATCTCCGCGGTGGCGTTCTTCAACAACGGCGAGGACAGCGCGTTCCAGGTCGTCCTCGACATCGCCATCTCGACGACGCTGATCTCGTACGTCTGGATCTTCCCGGCAGCGCTGAAACTTCGTTTCACGCATCCCGAGGTCGAACGGCCGTACCGTGTGCCGGGCCGTTATGGCATGTGGATCGGGTCGTTGTTGATCACGGCATGGGTCGTCCTCGGGTCATACGTTGCAATCTTCCCGGGCACGCTCGAGCGTGTGCTCGGCGTCGGCTACGACTTCAAGGACAACTGGGGCGTGGGTCGTGGGCGCTTTGAGCTGTACACGCTCGTGACGCTCGCGATCATCGTTGCCTTCGGACTCGTCGGGTATGCGCTCGGGAGCGATGTGCGGAAGCAGATCGTCTCGCACGAGGGCGACGTGCCGGAACCCGCGGCGTCGGTTCCGCTGGTCTGATCTCGCCGCACAGCCTCGGGTCTGACCGCGTCGATACGCTGCGTCGATGAACGTCCTGCTGCGCTCGCGCTCCACCGGTGTGGTCCTGGTCGCGATCGCCGCGGCGCTGTGGGGCTTGGACGCCTGGATCCGTCAACCGCTCGCGCGCTCGACCGACGTCGCGACGATCGTGTTCGGGGAGCACCTGGTGCTGGTCCTCTGCACGCTGCCGTTCGCGCTCGGCGCGCTGACCGCGGTCCTCCGGCTCGGTTGGCGCTACGTCCTCGCGGCAGTCGTGATCGGCGCGGGCTCCTCGGCGCTTGCGACGATCCTCTTCACCCAGGCGTTCGTCGAGGGAACCGACTACGTGACGCCCGTGGTGCTGCAGAAGATTCAGCCGGTCGTTGCGGTGATCGCTGCGCGCTTCGTGCTCGGTGAGCGGCCGCGTCCACGGTTCGTGCTCTACATCGTCCCGGCGCTCCTCGGCGCGTGGCTGATCGGCGTGCAGAGCCCGCTGCACCCGACCGTGCACGGGCTGAAGCCCTCGCTGTATGCGATAGGCGCCGCCATACTCTGGGCGCTCGGCACAGTGCTCGGCCGCTATCTCGCGCGGATGCTCCGCTTCGAGCACGTGACGACGCTGCGCTTTATCTTCGGGCTGCCGGCGAGTGCGATCGCGCTGCTCGTGCTCGGCACGCCGACGTTCGCCTCGGCGCACGACACCGTGTGGATCGCAATCCTCGCGCTCGTCACCGGGCTCGTTGCGCTCTCGCTCTACTACTACGGTCTCAAGCGCACGCCTGCCGTCGCGGCGTCGCTCGCAGAGCTCGCGTTCCCGGTCAGTGCCATTCTCGTCGGGTACTTCAAGTTCGGTCAGACACTGACGGGCTGGCAGTGGGTCGGCGTCGGCCTCACGAGCCTCGTCGTCGTCTTGCTCCCCGCCCGTCCCGCCGCCACGTTTGAGGTCGTTCCCGCACCGGCCCCGGCGTGATCACGATCTGCGACGTGGGGCCGCGTGACGGCCTCCAGAACGAGCCCGACGTGCTGGCGCCTGCGGTCCGGGCGCAGCTGGTGACGAAGCTGGCGGCGGCGGGGCTCTCGCGCGTCGAGGCGGTCTCGTTCGTGCGCGACGATCGCGTGCCGCAGATGGCCGGCGCCGAGGAGGTGGTCGCGGCCGCTGACCCTGGTGGCGCGGAGCTCTCGGGGCTCGTCCTGAACGAGCGTGGGCGGGAGCGCTTCGCGCAGACGAGCCTCGATCGCGTCAACTGCACCTTCGCAGCGACAGAGGAGTTCAACCGCCGAAACGGCAACGCTTCACTCGCAGAGGCGGTTGACCGGGTGCGCGCCGTGATCGCTTGTGTGGACTCCACACAAACTTCGGTGACGGTGACCGTTTCGTGCGCGTGGGGTTGCCCTTTCGAGGGTGAGGTCGACCCCGGCGCCGTGGCCGCGCTCTGCGAGCAGCTCGACGGGGCGGACGAGCTCGTGCTCGCCGACACGATCGGCGTTGCGACGCCGCGCCGCGTCCGTCGGCTCCTCGAGCGCGTGTCGATTCTCGGTAAGCCCGTCGGCGCGCATTTGCACAACACCCGTAACACCGGCTATGCCTCTGCCTGGGCGGCGCTCGACGGTGGGGCGATGGTGCTCGACGCTTCGGTGGGTGGGCTCGGCGGGTGCCCGTTCTCGCCGAATGCGACCGGCAATATCGCCACCGAGGATCTCGTCTGGCAGCTCGAAAGGGACGGCGTCGAGACCGGCGTCGACCTCGACGCGCTCGTCGCCGTGTCGCAGTGGCTCGAGGAGTTGCTCGGCCGGCGGCTCGAGGGCTTGCTCAGTCGCGCCGCGCGCTGGCCCGCGTAACTTCTCCGCGTGCAGCTCACCACTGACGGGAGGCGCGTGGTCGAAGTCGAGTCGTTCGAGGCTGGCGACGAGGTTGCTGCGCGCGCTGCAGGCGCGGAGCTGCTGTGGGTGCACTCAGACGAGGATCTGGCCGGCCACGGCTTCAGACGCGCGTACGTCCGGTCAGACCCCCCAGGGCTCCGTCGTGCCGGGGAAGCTGCTGCTCGCAGTCGCGTCCTTCGCGACGAGGAACGCGCGGGCGAACTCGCACACGACCTCCTGCCGCTGGTTGATGCCGCGCGTCCGCACCGAGACGATGCCGTGAGCTGGGCGCGAGCCCGACTCGCGCACCTCGGTCACCTCCGTCTCGGCCCAGATCGTGTCACCGACGAAGACGGGATGTGGGAGCCGGACGTCCGTCCAGCCGAGATTGACGCCGTTCGACTGCGTCGTATCCGGCACCGAGAGGCCGTGGACGAGCGCCAGTGTGAAGAGGGAGTTGACGAGGGGCTGCTGCCACTCCGTCTGGCGCGCCGCCTCGACGTTGAAGTGCAGCTCGTTCGTGTTCAACGTCAGCATCGTGAAGACGAGGTTGTCCGTCTCCGTGACGGTGCGGCCGACCGCGGAGCGGTAGACGTCTCCGACGGTGAACTGCTCGTAGAGGCGCATCGGACGAGCATCATCCCACCATGAACCGCCTCGCCGAGGAGACCTCGCCCTATCTGCTGCAGCACGCAGCGAACCCGGTCGACTGGCATCCCTGGGGCGCGGAAGCGCTCGCCCGGGCGCGCGACGAGGACAAGCCGATCTTCCTCTCGATCGGCTACTCCGCGTGCCACTGGTGCCATGTGATGGAACGTGAGTCGTTCGAGGATCCGTTGACCGCGCGTGTCCTGAATGACGAGTTCGTGAGCATCAAGGTCGACCGCGAGGAGCGCCCCGACCTCGACTCGATCTACATGGACGCCGTTGTGGCGCTCACGGGCAGCGGTGGCTGGCCGATGAGCGTCTTCCTGACGCCTGGCGGCGAACCGTTCTTCGGCGGCACCTATTACCCGCCCGAGCCGCGGCACTCGCTGCCGTCGTTCAAGCAGGTGCTGCTCGGAGTCGCAGAGGCGTGGCGCGACCAGCGCGCCGACGTCGAGCGGACCTCCGCGAATCTGACGGAGCACATCCGGTCGGGGGCGCGGCTGCGGGTGTCGGACGGGCCGCTACACGCCTCGCTCCTCGACGAGGCGGTCGCCGGATTGCGCGCGGGTTTCGACCCGCAGTGGGGCGGCTGGGGAAGGGCACCGAAGTTCCCGCCGGCGCCAGTGCTCGAGTTTCTGCTGCGGCGCGGGGAGGAGGAAATGACGCGCCGCACGCTCGACGGGATGGCCGCCGGCGGCATGTACGACCTCGTCGGCGGCGGCTTCCACCGGTACTCGGTCGACGAGCGCTGGCTCGTGCCGCACTTCGAGAAGATGCTCTACGACAACGCCCTGCTCGCGGGTGTCTACCTGCACGCCGCGCGCCGCTTCGGCGAGGCGCGCTACCGCCGCGTTGCCGACGCCACGCTCGACTACGTCGAGCGCGAGCTCGCGCTCGCGGGCGGCGGGTTTGCCTCGGCACAGGACGCCGACACCGACGGCGTCGAGGGGCTGACCTTCAGCTGGGCGCCGGGCGAGGGCGCGCCGGAGGAGCTCCTGCAGCCGTTCGAGGCTGGGCGCTCGGTCCTGCGCGGGGCGCTCGACGAGGCGACACGCTCTCGGCTCTTCGAGGTGCGCGAGCAGCGGCCGAAGCCTGCGCGTGACGACAAGGCGGTCGCCTCGTGGAACGGGCTCCTGCTGGCTGCGCTCGCCCAAGGCGGCCGCGTCGAGCGAGCGGTCGCGCTCGGCGAGTTCCTGCTCGGGCCGCTCTCGTGCCCTGACGGTCGGTTGCACCGAACGTGGCGAGAGGGTGTCGCCAAGGGCACGGGGTATCTCGAGGACTACGCCGACGTGGCGTACGGGCTGCTCGAGCTGCATGTCGCCACGGGCGATGCCCGGTGGCTGCGCGAAGCGCATCGCCTGGCGCTGCTCGCGGTCGACCTCTTCGCGGACGAGGAGGGCGGCGGGTTCTTCCAGGCGCCGGTCGACGGCGAGCAGCTCGTCGCCCGCAAGAAGGAGCTCGACGACCATCCGACTCCGAGCGGCAACGCGATGCTCGCCTATGTGCTGCTGCGCCTGGCGCGGATCTGGGGCGAGGACGCCCTGGAGCAGAGGGCGGTCTCGGTGCTGCTGCTCGTGCGCGACGCGCTCGTCCAGGCCCCGTCCGCGTTCGGGTGGGTGCTCGTCGCCCTCGACCAGCACCTCGCGCCTCACCGCGAGCTCGCGATTCTCGGGAGCCCTACGGCTCCCGTCGCGCGCGCCGCCCTCGCCGCCGCAGCGCCGACCGACGTAGTCGCCTTCGGCCCGGCCGAGGACGTGCCCCTGCTCGCGGGCCGGAGCCGCGTCGACGGCAAGGCCGCCGTCTACGTCTGCCGCAACTTCACCTGCGAGCTGCCGGAAACAGACCCCTCCGCCTTCGCCGGGTGAAAAACCGACATGTCCCGGGGTCTGTCCCCGGGACGTGGTGTTTCCGGACATGACCTGGGGTCTGTCCCCGGAACATGTCTTTTCCTGCCATGTCCCGGGGTCTGTCCCCGGGACATTGCTCTTCGCGCCATGTCTGCCACGGCCGCCTCCCTGGCCCCTTAAGCTCTCGCCGATGCCTCTTCTCTCGGTTCAGAACGTGACGCGGCGGTTTGGCGGGATCGTTGCGATCGACGACGTGTCGCTCGACGTCGAGCAGGGTCAGATCGTCGGCCTGATCGGGCCGAACGGCGCGGGCAAGACGACGCTCTTCAACGTGATCACGCGCCTTTACAAGCCCGACTCCGGCTCGCTCGAGTTCGCCGGGAAGAGCCTGTTGCACACGCCGCCGCACCGCATCGTGCGCAAGGGGATCGCGCGCACCTTCCAGAACGTCGAGCTCTTCAAGACGATGAGCGTGCTCGACAACGTGCTCGTCGGGGCGCACACCCGGACGAGGCCATTCGGAAGCCGCGGCGTGCAAGCGCGGGCGCACGAGGTGCTCGACTACGTCGGAATCGACGACGTCGCGCATCGGCCGGCAGCCGGGCTCCCGTTCGGGACGCTGAAGCGGGTCGAGCTCGCGCGTGCGCTCGTTGCCGACCCGAAGCTGCTGCTGCTCGACGAGCCTGCGGGCGGGTTGAACCACGAGGAGGTGTCGGAGCTCGGTGAGTTCATTCGCCGCATGCGCGACGATTTCGCGCTGACGGTGCTGCTCGTCGAGCATCACATGGGCCTCGTGATGGGCGTCGCGGAGCGGATCCACGTGCTCGACTTCGGCCGCAAGATCGCCGAAGGCACCCCGGCAGAGGTGCAGCAGAACCCGGCGGTGATCGAGGCCTACCTCGGCACCGAAGCCGACGCCGCGTGACGGCGCTCGACTGGGAGGGTTGCCTGAACGTACGCGACCTGGGCGGGATCTCGACGGAGGACGGCCGAATGATCCGGAGCGGGACCGTCGTTCGTTCCGACAACGTGCGCACGCTGACGGATGAAGGCTGGCATGCGCTCGCAGAGCACGGCGTGACGCGCATCGTCGACCTGCGCTTTCCCGAAGAGCTTGCCGAGGATCAGCCACGTGACGTGGCGATCGAGGTCGTGCATGTATCGGTGTTGGGCGATTCGTTTGACAGCGACTACATCGCGGAGCTCGACGAGCATCTCGCGAACGCGGAGACTGTCGCCGATCATTACGCCTGGTCGTACGTCGATTTTCTCGAGCGCAATCGCGTCCGGTTCGGCACCGCGATCGCAGCGGTCGCCGATGCCGACGGTACGGTGGTCGTGCATTGCATGGGCGGGAAAGACCGCACTGGCCTCGTCTCCGCGCTGCTCCTTCGCCTTGCCGGCGTCGACCTGCAAACGATCGGCCACGACTACTCGCTCTCCGCCGCGAATCTCGCGCCGCGCGGCGAAGACTGGCTCGCGGAGGCGTCCGACGACGCTGAGCGCGCGAAGCGTCGCAAGCTGCTCGACACACCGGCGGAGGCAATGGTCAACGTCATCGAGGAGATCGAGCGCCGCTACGGAGACGTCGCGTCCTATCTGCGCGCAGCCGGGCTCAACGATGCGCAGCTCGACCGGTTGCGGGAGCGACTTGTCGCTCCTTGAGCTCCGTGATGTGCAGGCCCGTTACGGCGAGATCACGGCGCTCCACGGCGTCTCGCTGACCGTCGCCGAAGGAGACTTCGTCGCGATCCTCGGCGCGAACGGCGCCGGCAAGACGACAACCTTGCGTGCCATCTCCGGCACGGTGAAGACGAGCGGAGACATCCTCTTCGACGACCACAAGCTCTTTCGGCGCAGCCCGGAGGCGATGGCACGCAAGGGGGTCGCCCACGTACCCGAGGGGCGAGGCACATTCAGCACGCTCTCGGTGCTCGACAACCTGCGCCTCGGCGCCTGGGTGCAGCGCGGCGTCTCCCCACGAGACCTGGCGAACGTGTTCGAGTTCTTCCCGCGCCTCTACGAACGCCCCGACCAGCAGGCCGGGACGCTCTCGGGCGGCGAGCAGCAGATGCTCGCACTCGGCCGCGCGATGATGGCGAAGCCGCGCCTGCTCCTGCTCGACGAGCCGTCGCTCGGACTTGCTCCCCTCGTCGTGCGCGAGATCTTCGCGGCGCTGAAGCAGCTGAACGAGGGGGGAACGACGATCGTCGTCGTCGAACAGAACGCAGCGCTCGCGCTCGCTGCGGCGAACCACGCCTACGTCCTCGAGACAGGACGCGTCGTGCTGGGCGGCGACGCTGCGGATCTGAAGGCGAATGAGTCGGTGCGACGGAGCTACCTCGGGTACTGATGGCGAACTTCATCCAACAGGTCGTCAGCGGTCTCGCCTCGGGCGGCATCTATGGCGCGCTCGCGCTCGCGATCGTCCTGATTCACCGCGCGACCGGCGTGCTCAACTTCGCGCAGGGTGAGATGGCGACGCTGTCGGCGTTCGTCTGCTGGTCGCTGATCGACCACGGCTGGGCGTTCTGGCCCGCGTTCGGCGCGACGATCTTCCTCTCGTTTGCGGGCGGCGTCGTGCTCGAGCAGACGGTGATCCGCCCGATCCAGAACGGCCCCCTGCTCGGGATCGTGATCCTGACGATCGGGCTCTTGATCGCGATCAACGGGCTGACGACGTGGGTGTGGGGAGGTGCCGCCAAGCAGTTTCACGGCCCCTTCTCGACGGCGCCGATCAACGTCGGAGGCGTCGCGTTCTCCAAGCAGGACATCGGCGTGATCGCGATCTCCGTCGTCTCCGTGGTGTTGATCGGTCTGCTGTTCACGCGCACGAAGCTGGGCCTCGGCCTGCGCGCGGCGGCCGCGAACCCGACGGAGGCGCGGCTCGTCGGCGTCCGCGTGCCGGGGATGCTCGCGCTCGGCTGGGGGCTCGCCGCGGTGCTCGGCGCGGTCGCGGGCGTGATGGCCGCGCCCTCGCTCTTCCTCGAGCCGAACATGATGCAAACGGTGCTGCTCTACGCGTTCGCAGCCGCGGTGCTCGGCGGGATGGATTCGCCGGTCGGTGCCGTGATCGGCGGGCTCGTGCTCGGCGTGCTGCTGAACCTCGTCGGCACCTACGTGCACTGGGTCGGAGGCGAGCTGCGGCTCGCTGTGGCGCTCGCCGTGATCCTCGGCGTTCTCCTGATCCGGCCCGCCGGGCTGTTCGGCCGGACTGCGGTGCGGCGCGTATGAGACGGCCGCAGCCCAAGCTGACCGTCTTCGCGGTCGGCGTGCTCGTGGTGATCGTGCTGCCCTTCGTACTCAGCGAGTTCCGCACGGTGCAACTCGCGACGGTCGGCGCGTATTTCATCGCGATTCTCGGGCTCGACGTGTTGACGGGGCACAGCGGCCAGATCTCGCTCGGGCACGGCGCGTTCATGGCGGTCGGCGCGTACACGACCGCGATCCTCATGTCCTCGCACGGCGTCCGCGACCTGTGGACGATTCCGATCGCCGGTGCGGTCGCGGGCGGCATCGGCCTCGTCGCGGGCGTACCGGCGCTTCGCCTCTCCGGCCTCTATCTCGCGCTCGCGACCTTCGGGATCGCGATCGTGCTCCCGACGATCCTCAAGAAGTTCGACCACTTCACGGGCGGTTCGACAGGCCTCGCGCTCTTCGGCAAGCCGACGCAGACCGGCCACGGGATCGGCGTGAAGATCCTCGGCCAGCAGCTCTCGAACAACCAGTGGCTCTACGCGCTCACCTGGACGATCGCAGCCGCCCTGTTCCTCGTCGCGTGGTGGTTGCTCGACTCGCGCTTCGGCCGCTCGCTGCGCGCGATCCGTGACAGCGAGCTCGCCGCGGCAGCAGCCGGAGTCAACCGCTCGACGTACAAGATCGCGGCCTTCGGCGTCTCTGCTGCGTACGCCGGCGTGGCCGGAGCGCTGTTCGCGATCAACGTCGCCTACGTCAGCCCGGACAGCTTCCCGATCCAGCTCTCGCTGTATCTCCTCGTCGGTGCCGTCGTCGGCTTCTTCGGGTCGATCTGGGGCGCGGCGCTCGGCGCGCTGCTGATCCTGTTTCTGCCGGACATCGTGGGCCTGCTCCCGCACGTCGACACGAAGCAGGCCGGGCCGACGACGTTTTTCTTCGGCGCCGTCCTCGTGGTGCTGATGCTGCTCCTCCCGCTCGTGCTCCGGGTTGGTACAGCGCTCTCAAATCGAGGCTACTCTCGGCCGCAATGACCAGGAACCTGCTCGTCCTCAGCCTCGCGCTCGCCGCCCTTGCCGTCGCAAGCGTCGCCGGCGCCACGAATGCCGGCACGCCCGGTGTCTCGTCCTCGACGATCACGATCGGCTCCAGCGGGCCGCTGACCGGCGAGGCGGCTGCTGCAGCCGGCGTGCTGCGCGGCGCGGACGCGTACTTCAAGTACGTGAACGCGCGCGGCGGCGTCAACGGACGCAAGATCGACTTCAAATACCTCGACGATGCGTACGACCCGTCGAAGACGGTGCAGAACGTGCGCGAGCTGATCCAGCAGGACAACGTCTTTGCCCTCTTTGCCGTCGTCGGCACGGGCAGCAACCTCGCGATCCGCGACTTCACGAACGCCTCGGGCATTCCGCAGGTGTTCTCGGCGTCGGGAGCAACGACCCTTGGCCGTGACTACGCGAAGTACCCCTGGACGATCGGGTACCTACCGCCCTACTCCGAGGAGGGTCAGATCTACGCACGCCACATCCTGGCGACAAACGGTAAGAAGGCAAAGATTGCGGTGCTCTACCAGAGCGACGACTATGGGAAGGACATGCTCGCCGGGTTCCGCAAGGGCCTCGGTGCGAAGAAGAACCTGATCGTGCAGACCGTCGGCTACGACCCAACCGCGTCCGACGTTCAGTCGCAGGTTGCGCAGCTGAAGGCGAGTGGCGCGAACACGTTCGCGATCTTCGCGTTCGGCAAGTTCGCGATCCAGTCGTTCGTCTACGCGAACAAGCTCGGCTGGAAGCCGCAGATCTATGTGAACGACGTCGCCTCCGCCTCGTCGATCATGAAGCTCGATCCGCAGGGCACCGCGGAGGGCTCGATCTCCGTCCTCTGGGGCAAGGACCCGGCGACGCCGAAGTTCGCGCAGGATCCGGGCGTCAAGCTCGCCGCGACGATCATCAAGAAGTACGTCAGCGGCGGAAATCCGTCGGACGGCTTCCTGGTCGCCGGCATGGCCGAGGGGTTCACCTTCGTGCACGCGCTCAAGCAGGCCGGCAAGAACTTGACGCGCAAGGGTCTGATGACCGCGGTCACGCATCTCGACGAGGCGAACAACCCGTTCCTCGTCCCGGGCGTCAAGGTGCACACGACCCCGACGCAGCGCTATCCGATCTCCGCGGTTCAGCTGCAGCGCTGGCACGCAGGGCACTGGGTGCCGTTCGGGGCCGTGCAGTCCGCCAAGCCCTAAGGCGAGGCGTCGGCCGAGCAGGAGGTGCCGGGCCCGGGTTGAAAGGTCCTGGTCCGTGCGCCGCTTCGCCCTCATCGCAGCGGTGGTCTCGCTCCTGACGCCGGCCGCCGCCCACGCAGCGCCGAACCCGCAGATCGCCGGGTTGCAGGTCGCCCTGCGCGCGCACGGGCTCTATCTCGCGCAGATCGACGGCATCGCAGGGCCGCGGACGGCAGCGGCGGTCCATGCGTTCCAGCGGCGCAAGCACCTGCCCGTGGGCGTCGCGGACATCCGGATGCGCGCCGCGCTCGGGCCGCTTGGCCGCCCGCTGTTCGGCTCACGCACGCTGCGGCGTGGCGACTTCGGCTGGGACGTCTCCGTCCTGCAGTTCCTCCTAACGCGCAGCGGCACCTACAGCGGCGCACTCGATGGGTTTCTCGGCAAGGAGACGGCTGCGGCGCTGCGTCGCTATCAGCGAGCGATGAAGCTGCGCGCGGACGCGGTCGTCGGCCCGCGGACGTTGACGGCGATCGTGCGGCACGATCACGTTCCCATCCGCAGTGCGACGAAGCTCGTCTCTTCCCGGTCGACCGGATCCACGGCGACGACCACTGCCGTGTATGTCGTCAAGGCCGGCGACTCGCTGACTGCCATCGCCGCCGTGCACTCGACGACGATCGCTGCGATCGCGGCGGCGAACAAGATCGACGCAACGAAGCCGATCGTGATCGGCCAGAAGTTGCGACTCCCAGTTGGGACGCCCGCGTCCTTCTCATCTCAGACGATCGACGTGCGCGCGAAGCTCGATGTGTGGGCGTCGAAGCTCGGCGTCGACCCACATCTCGTTCGCGCTCTCGCCTGGATGGAGTCCGGCTATCAGACGAGGATCGTCTCGTCAGCTGGTGCGGTCGGTGTGCTCCAGACGCTGCCGGTGACGCGCGCCTACGTCGAGACCGTCCTGAACGGCCGGCCGATCCCGCACACGGTCGACGGCGACGTCGAGGTGGGGGTGCTCTATCTGAAGCATCTCCTGACGGCGTTCGACGGCAACGAGAAGCTCGCCCTCGCCGGCTGGTATCAGGGCGAGCGGGCAGTGCGCGACCACGGCGCATACGCCGTCACGAAGCCGTTCGTTGCGAACGTGCTTGCGCTGCGCAGCCGGATGTAGGTTCGGCCCTACCATGGCCGGGGTGCGCTGCCTGACGCCGATCATTCTGCTGGCCCTCTTCGTAGTCCCACTCGCCTCCGGGTCGCGCGTCGGCCCCGAGCCGTACCGTCGACCGCACGTGCCACTGCAGTGGGAGCAGCGCCGCGCGGTGGCGCATGCGCTGCAACAGGGCACACCGGTCTACTGCGGGGGCGGACGATCGAACGCGGTCGCGCTCACCTTCGACGACGGTCCCGGCCCCTTTTCGGCGGAACTGCTGAACGTGCTGCGGGACGAGGGTGCGCACGCGACGTTCTTCCTCGTCGGCAACCGCCTGCGGGACTGGCCCCAGGCGGCTCGCGCGGAGACGCTGCTCGGCGTGCTCGGCAACCACTCGTGGTCACACGCGCACCTGACCGCCCTGCCGCGCTGGCTCGTCTGGCTCGAGCTTGCGCGAACGCAGGCGTCGATGTCGGCGGAGCTCGGTTGGAAGCCGCGCCTGTTTCGCGCGCCGTACGAGTTGCACGACGCGATGACCGACGGCGTGGCGCGCTCCTTCGGGCTGCTCGAGGTGTTCTGGTCGGTCGACTCCGGAGACGATGTGCGACACGCGACGACGCGTTCGGTGACGCGGAAAGTCCTTCGCGGCCTGCGGCCCGGGGCGATCGTGCTGATGCACGAGATCCACCCGTGGACGATCCGGGCGTTGCCCGCGATCCTGCACGCGATCCGCGCGCGTGGGCTGCGTGCGGTCTCGGTGCCCGAGCTGCTCGCGCTCGATCCGCCTGCCGCACATCAGCACTGCCCGTTTGCGCCCGGCGGCGACTAGGTGTCCTGCCTACGGACGTTGTGATCGCGGCTGGTTGGTGGTCGTCCTCCGAGTGAGCTGTGTGGCCGCGTGGTGTTGTAGTGGTCGAGCCAGTGTGGCAGGGC
>JACDGR010000463.1 GCA_013821525.1 Actinomycetota bacterium | reverse complement strand
CGACGCCGGCGAGGTGTTCGCGCGGTCGGCGGAGATCGCCGCGCGCCTCCTCGGCGCGGTGCTGCCCGAGCCGCGGTTCGCACCGCAGCCCGAGCAGGGTGTCATCTACGCGGAGAAGATCGGGCCGGCCGACCGCGAGCTCTCGCTCGACGACCCCGAGGACGCGTGGCGGCGCGTGCGCGCGCTCTCACCGCACATCGGCGCCTGGACGACGATCGGCGGTAAGCGCGTGACGATCTGGCGAGCGCGTCTCGAGCACGACCGCTTCGTACCGGAGCTCGTGCAGCCCGAGGGTCGTAACCGCATGAGCTACGACGAATTCCTGCGCGGCAATCGATGATCGCGCCCGCCCGGCGCGCCGCGTTCGAGGTCGTCCGGCGCGTGTTCGAGGAAGAGGCATACGCCGATCGCGCGCTCGCGTCGGCGGTCGAAGGGCTCGACGACCGTGATCGCGCACTGGCCCAACGCCTTGCCTACGGCACGGTGCAGCGTGCGCGCACGATCGACTTCGGAATCGAGCAGCTCGGCAAGCGGCCGGTGCGGAAGCTCGACCCGCCTGTGCGCGCAGCGCTGCGGCTCGGCGCCTACCAGCTCGCGTGGACCGATCAGGCGCAGCACGCTGTCGTCGACGATGCGGTCGAGCTGGTGCGCGCCGCCAAGCGCGAACGCGCCGTGCCGTTCACGAACGCGGTCATGCGCCGGCTGCAGCAGGGCTTCAACGGGCTCGTCGCGTCGCTGCCCGAGGGCCCTGTCAAGCACTCCTATCCCGATTGGATCGCCGAGCTGTGGATGCGCGACTTCGGCGCGGAGGGTGCGCTGTCGTTGATGCGCGCACAGAACGAGCGGCCTGATCTCGAGGTTCGTTCCGCCGAGCCGGTCGGCGAGCCGACCGACGTGCCCGGCGCGTACGTCGTCGAGCGCGTCGACCCTGAACGTATGCGCCCGATGAGTCGCGCCTCCCAGCTCGCCGCGCTCGTCGTCGGCTCACGGCCGGGCGATCGAGTGCTGGACGCGTGCGCTGCGCCCGGCGGCAAGACCGAGATGCTCCTCGGTGAGGTGATTGCCGTCGAGCTGCACCCGGGGCGGGCGCAGGTGATGGCGAAGGAGATGCCTCCGAACGTGCGCGTGGTCACGGGGGACGCGCGGACGATCGAGGAGGGCGTCTTCGACCGCTCGCTCGTCGATGCGCCGTGCTCCGGTCTCGGCGTGCTCGCGCGCCGGCCCGACCTCCGCTGGCGCGCCCGGCCGCTGCCGGAGCTCCAGCTCGAGCTGCTGCGCGCGGCCGCAGAACGGACGAAGCCCGGAGGCACAGTCGTCTACTCGGTGTGCACGTTGAACGCCGACGAGAACGAGGCTGTCGTCGACGCCTCCGGCCTCGAGACGCTGTCGCTCGCCGATGAGTGGCCGCAGTACGCCCACCCGACCCGGCCGGAGTTCCTGCTGACGCGGCCCGACCGCGATCACACGAGCGGGTTCTTCATCGCCCGGCTCCGCGTCCCCTCGTAGGATCGAAGACAGATGTCCTGGCATGACTGGATCCGCACGGTCGAGATCGAGCCGTCGCTCTACGGTGCCGACTTCGCCCAGCTCGGCGACCAGATCGAGGCGCTCATGGGGTCAGGATGCCGCATCTTTCACTTCGACATCGGCGACGGGCACTTCGTCGAGCCGATCACGATGGGGCCGATCGTGCTCGAGTCGATCGCACCGCTGATCCACCGGCATGGCGGCGTGATCGACGTGCACCTGATGGCGGAGGACCCCGCCAAACGCTTCGCGGCGATTGCTGCCGCCGGTGGTGACAGCGTCACGTTTCACTACGAAGCGGTCGACGACATCGCTGCAACGGCAGGGGCTGCGCGAGAGCAGGAGCTGCAGGTGGGGATCGCCTTCGGCCCTGGCACGGAGCCCGAGGACGTCGCAGCGGTCGCGGCTGACGTCGATCTCGTGCTCTGCATGTCGATCGAGCCCGGATACTCGGGGCAGAGGTTCCAGGAGGCGACGTTCGAGCGGGTGCAGCGGTTGTCCGAGGCATTGCCGAAGGGGATCCATATTCAGGTCGACGGCGGGCTCAACGAGTCGAATGTCCGGCAGCTCTACGACAACGGCGCGACGCTACTCGTCGCTGCGTCTGCGATCTTCGGGCACGACGACCTGGCGCTTGCCTACCACCGGCTCGTAGACGCCCTCGCGTGAGCCTGCAGCGCGCGCTCGATCTCGCGGCCGCAGCGCGCGGCCGGGCGTACCCCAAGCCGACCGTCGGAGCGGTCGTCGTGCAGGCCGGCGAGATCGCCGGGGAGGGGGCGACCGAGACCGGCGGCCGCCATGCCGAGGTGGTCGCGCTCGAGGCTGCAGGCGACCGCGCGCGCGGCGCGACCCTCTACGTGACGCTCGAGCCGTGCGCGCACCACGGGACGACGCCGCCGTGCACGGACGCAGTGATCGCGGCGGGGATCGAGCGCGTGGTCTTCGGGGCGCGTGACCCGAACCCGGAGGCTGCGGGCGGGGAGGAGCGTCTGCGCGCCGCGGGCGTTGCGGTCGAGGATGCGGACTCTCCCGAGGCGCGCGAACAGAACGAGGCCTG
>JACDGR010000462.1 GCA_013821525.1 Actinomycetota bacterium | reverse complement strand
GATCTACCGCACCTGCGTAATCCACGCCGCAGCGGTAGCCAATGTGCTTGCGGGTCAGCGCAGTCAGCGTCGCAAAGCCGCCGTATGACCCACCCAGCACGCAAGTTCGTTTGCGATCGGCAATGTTGTTCTTGATCGCCCAGCGGAACACGTCGTCGATGTCGTCAGACATTTTGCCGCCGAATTCGCCGACCCCACCCTCATAGACCTGCCGGCCTAGCCCTGTGGAACCACGGAAATTGATCTGAATGACGGTATATCCGCGGCTGGCGAGCAATTGCGTTTTGCTGTGTACCCCAATTGGACGAGGCACTTTGGGAAGTGTAGTATCACTTCTCAGCGGAGGACCTTCCAATGGCACCACAGCAGCGGGGATCGGGTGGACGGCGGCGATTCAGCTCCGAGTTTAAGCGGGAGCAACTCGCCCGGATCGAGCGGGGGGAGCTCACGATTGCGGAGTTGAGCCGCGAGGTCCAGATCGATCAATCGGTCGTGCGGCGATGGAAGCATCTGATCGAGCGCGGGAGTACGACCGCGGTGGCGGCGAATGAGGACGTGGTCCCGGCGAGTGAGTTGCGCGTGGCGCTCCAGCGCGTGCGGGAACTCGAGCGTCTGGTCGGAAAGAAGGCGATGGAGGTGGAAATTCTCCAAGCTGCGCGCGACGAGGTCAAAAAAAAGCCGCGTTGGTACGGCGTGTCCAAACGATGACGGGCCGCAAGGTCGCGGTGATCTGTCGCGTGCTCGGCATCGGTCGCGCGACGGCCTATCGCCCGGGCACGCCGCGCGGGCGCCGCTACGCGAAGGCGGACGATCGCGTGGTGACGGCGCAGGTGCGCGAGGTGATCCGGACGCGGGCGACGTACGGCGCGCGCCGCGTGCAGGCGCTCGTCAATCGTGCCTTCGCGACCCCGTACAATCTCAAGCGGATTCGGCGGGTCATGGAGCTCGCGGGGTGGACGTTGCCGCAACGCGCGCGCCGTCGGACCGGTCGCGCCCACACGGGGCGGATCCAACGGGCGATGTCGAACGAACGGTGGTGCAGCGATGCCTTGGAGCTGACGTGCTGGAATGGCGAGACTGTGCAGCTCGCGTTTGCGCTCGATTGCCATGATCGCGAATGCCTGGCGTGGGTAGCGGCCGCGCGGACACTCTGCGCCACAGATATCCAGCAGCTGATGCGCCAAGCAGTGGCGACGCGCTTCGGACCGGGGCAGCGCCCGACGGTGCCACTGCAATGGCTTACCGACAACGGCTCGATTTACACGGCGCTCGAGACGATCTGTACGGCTGAGCGCCTGCATCTGGTGCCGATCACGACGCCGAAGGCGAGTCCAGAGTCGAACGGCATGGCCGAGGCCTTTGTCAACACGCTCAAGCGCGATTACGCGAGTGGCGCCGACCGATGCGATGCGACTACGGTCCTCGAGGTGATCGCGGATTGGATCACCGACTACAACGCGATCGCGCCCCACTCCGCACTTGGCTATCGCTCGCCCCTGCAATATCGATCAGAGGTGCTCACGCACGCATAAAGACCAACCCAACGTGTCTCACCAACCGGGGCTCATAGCAGACCACGGCCAACGTGACGCTGCGCGACGAATTGCATCATCGACATGGCGTCATCGCGCCGGGCGACTACGCAGTACTCACGCTCGACGATACTGGCGTTGGCATGTCTGCTGACACGCTCGCGAAACTGTTCGAACCGTTTTTCACGACGAAGCCCGAGGGCGAAGGCACGGGTCTCGGTCTGGCGACGGTGTATGGCATCATTCACCAGATGCATGGCCACATCACAGTCGACAGCACGCTTGGCCAAGGGAGCAACTTCGCCGTGTACCTCCCTCGACATCAGTGCGCCGCTGCCGCGCCGACGTATACCGGGAACGAGGCTGGCAGCGCGCCAATGGCTGATGGCACGCCTCGCACGATTCTCGTGGTCGACGACGAACTATCAATACGCGACGTCGCACGCCGGGTGCTGACCCGCGAGGGATTCCGCGTGCTTACTGCGGCGCATGGGGTCGAGGCACTCCGCCTCTTGGAGCGCGCGCAGGACGAGGTGGAAGGCTCGGTCCCTTTCATCGATCTCGTACTCACTGACATGAGAATGCCCGTGATGGGCGGGCATGAGCTCGGAGAGGCGATTGCGAGCAGGCACCCGACTGTTCGGGTACTCTACATGTCCGGATACTCGGCAGACACGCTCCCTGACGGTCGGGCGGTCGGCGGTACGCTCGAGTTACTGCAGAAGCCGTTTTCTGTGACAGAGCTCGCGAGTGCAGTCGTGCGAGCAATGTCACTGAGTTCCGCTGCGGATTCGGCCGCTTGATAGCCGAAGCACAGGCGGACAGCGTGCTCGCTCGTCGTCGAACGCGCCACCTATGGTGCTTGAGCGGGTAGCCCGAGCTTAGATCCAAGGTTCAGCAGACGGTTTCGGAGGCGTAATTTGACGTCGCAGACTTCCTGCAAACGCGGCTAGGCGCCGACGGCCACGCGCCAGCCGCCTCTCAGCTTCAGGGATCACACAATCGTCGTTAACGCTCGTGCTTGAACTGCGCACAACGGAGTCGAGCCAGAGT
>JACDGR010000061.1 GCA_013821525.1 Actinomycetota bacterium | reverse complement strand
GCTCGACCCGAAGGTGATCGAGGAGATGTGGTTCCCGCAGGTGATGTACGACCCGGCCGACTGGGCGCTTGCGTGGGGGCTCGGTCTGATGCTCTATAACAGTGACGGGGCGATCTACGGCGGCCACGGTGGCGCCATGGCGGGGCACCTCGCAGGTGTGTACGTCAATCGCAAGACGCAGATCGGCGCAGCCGCGCTGACGAACTCGGGGACGCGCGGCAACATGGATCTGCTCGCTATCGCACTCGCGAAGCAGGGCGCCGAGATCTGGCCGGTGGAGATCGACGCATGGCATCCCGAGGAGGAGCCACCCGCCGACGTGCGTCCGCTGCTCGGACGCTGGTGGTCCGAGGGCAATGAGTTCCTCTTCTGGTGGCAGGGTGGCGAGTTGCACGCCAAGGTCGCGGCAGCGCCTCCCGGCAAGGGTGAGACGACGTTCACGAGGGAGGGCTGCGGCTGGCGCGCGTCTGGTGGCCGCGAGCGTGGCGAGCGGCTGCGCGTCGACGGCGAGCAGCTCGTGTGGGCGGGCTATCCGTTCACGCGCGCGCAGGAACCCTTCAAGGCCTAGAAGCGGACATCGGCGGCCGCGACGGTGCCCGCCGTTCGGCCCGGTGCGGTCTGCTCGTTCCAGTAGAGGTTCGTGTGCGCGATCACCTGCTCGGGCGGCGGCGCTCCCCACTGGCTCAGATCCTCCGTCGTGTGCGCGTCGTCGACGAGTGTCGCGTCGTAGCCGCGAGCGAACGCGCCGTGCAGCGTCGAACGAATGCAGGCATCCGTTTGCGCGCCGGCGACGACCAGCCGTCCGACCTGGAGCTCGGATAGCAACCCCTCGAGGTCTGTGTCCTCGAACGAGTCGCCGTAGCGCTTCTCGATGATCGGCTCGCCCTCTCCTGGAACGAGCTCAGGGACGATCTGCCACCGGTCGGAGCCCTCGACGAGCTGCTCGCTCGAATGGCGCACCCAGATCACGGGCACGTCGGCCGCTCGCGCCTGCCCGACGACGCTGTCGATGTTGGCGACGACCGCGTCGCGCTCGTGACTGCCTTCGACCACGCCGTTCTGCACGTCGACCACGAGGAGGGCGGTGTTCGGCCGGTCTGGAAGTGTTGTCATGGTCGCTCCGTTTCTATGCGAAGTAGTAAGCAACGACTGCGAGCCCGTAGACGCCGATCAGGAGAAAGCCCTCCCAGCGCCGGGAGCGGCCGTCCCAGACGACGATCGTCGCGAAGAGCGCGGCTGCTGCCATCGTCGCGATTTCGATCGCCCTGAACGAGAGCGGGAGCCCTCGGCCGACGATCCAGGAGAGCAAGCACACCGCCGGGACGACGAACACGGCCACCTGCATCGACGAGGTGATCGCGATCTCTGTGGCGAGCGTCGTGTTGCCACCCTTCGCGATCACGATCGCGCCGCCGTGCTCGGCGGCGTTCCCGACGATCGCAACGATCACGACGGCGATGAAGAACTCGTTCAGGCCGACGGCGTGACCGAAGTGCTCGAGCGAGTGCACGAGCGTCTCGGAGACGAGCGCGGTCGCGAGCGTCGCGCCGCAGAGCAGGACGATCGACTTCCGCAGCGTCCAGGCATGTTCTGCCGGCTCTGCACGCTCGGTCGCGCGGTGGATGCGCAGGTTCCGGACGGTGATCACCACGTACGCAGCGAGCAGGATCAGCGAGATCGGGATCGACAGCAAGAAGAGGTTGTGGCGCTCGCGTGAGCCGCCATTCCACGATGGAATCGAGACGACGAGCAGGAGCACGACAGCGCCGAAGACCGAGACGAGCTGCCAGCGCAGCGAACGCGTGTCGACCTTGCCGTCGCCGCCCGCGATCATCGCTGCCCCGAGCACGAGCAGGATGTTCGAGACGACAGAGCCCGTCAGCGAGCCACGCACGACGCCGGGCAGCCCGTCGGCGACGGCGAACAGCGCGATGATCAACTCGGGTGCATTGCCGAAGCTCGCGTTCAAGAAACCGCCGATTCCCGGCCCTGTGTGCTCGGCAGCATGCTCGGTCGCCTCGCCGATCAGCCACGCCAGCGGGATCAGCGCGAGCGCTGAGAGGATAAAGAGTGTGGTCGGATCGAGGTGGAGCACGAACCGGGCGATGAGGGCAACTGGCGTCAATGCCATGAGCCCCCAGAGGATCTTTCGGACCACGCAGCTACCCTAGCCACCCTGTGATCGAGGCCGTCCTCTTCGACTGGAACAACACGCTTGTCCAGTTCACCTGGGACGACGAACTGCTCGCGGCAGGTCATCGAGCCGCTCTCGCGGCGATCGGGAGCGACGCTGAGCCGACGATGTTCACCGAGCGCTACCGGGCGATGCTGAACGATCCGGCCTCTCGCGAACGGGAATACCCCGAGTTGCTCCGCGGTCTGCTCGGCCCGCTCGGCGAGGGCGACATCGACCGCTTCATCGACGCTGAGCACGACGTGTGGCTGCCGGCACACGAGCCGCTCGCGGCGGCGCAGGCGCTCCTCGAGTCGCTCCGCACGCGCGGGTTGAAGACGGCGCTCGTCGCCAACGCATGGCCCGACCCGCCGAGGTTGTTGCGTGGCGACGTCGAGCGTCTCGGATTCGCCGACCTGCTCGACCTGCAGGTCTGGTCACCCGAGGTCGGAGTACGCAAGCCGGACCCTGCGATCTTCCTTCACGCTCTCGGCCAACTCGATGTCGATCCGGCCCAGGCCGTGTTCGTCGGCGACCGTCTCGACGCCGATGTGCAAGGCGCGAGCCAGGTGGGCATGGCTACCGTTCAAGCACTGTGGTTCAGAGCAGACGAGACACCCGGGATCGAGCCGGACTTCATGGCCTTCACGCCCATGGACGTCCTGAACGCGGTGCGTCGACTAGCGGGCTAACGGCCGAAAGTCAAGTCTTGCGGGCGTGCGTAACTGCTCGGACAATGCACCCATGACACCCGAGCAGGCTGCCGCACCGGCGCTTCCGCTTCGCCCTCAGGACGAGATGGAATGCCGTCGCTGTGAGCTGCATTGCGACAAGGCCGTCTACCCGGGAGCATGCCTCGCCCGCGGCTGCCCATTCGTCTACTCGTACGAGGCGTGGGGGCACACGTACGTCGGTTGCATGCAGAAGGTCTACGACGTCGAGATCGACCTCGAGATGCTCCGGGCCGCCGAGGCGCACTCACCCGGGTTCGGGGCGATTCGTGCCCGTCGGCGGCCGATTCCGATGTGCAAGGCAGAGATCGAGAGCACCTATCAGGGCCGCAATGACCAGGAGCTCGGCTGTGTCAATCCCGAGTTCTTCGAGCTGCCTGTCGGACGCCCGACGTTCCGCGTGATCGCTCAGCTCAAGGCGAGCTGAGCAACGCGTCCTCGCGCCGCCGCCGCACGCTGCGGAGCGCGAGCCACAGGAGTCCGGCGAGGGCCAGGAGCGGCAGCCCGAGCGCCAGCGCGTAGACCGCGCCGATCCAGATCCAGTGGAACGCTACGCCGAGGCCGTGCAGCGGACCGTGCCCGTGCTTTGCCGGCGCGATCTTCTTCGTCTGCGGGGTGGCGAGATGCAACGAGACGGTCGCGTAACGCGCCTTCTGGGCGGCCGCTGCGCGCGAGCGCTGGAGGCTCTCGACGCGCGCGGTCAGCGAGGCGATCTGACGCACGGTTACCGGTGTCTGCGTCTGCGCGCGTAGGTCGCGCAGCCGGCGCTGCAACCGATCGATTGTGCGCCCGGTCTGGTCGAGTCCTGCCTGGACGTCTTGCACGTCGACGCGCTCGGAGGCGATCGTGCCGAGCCCGGAGAGCTTCGTGATCGCCTGCTGCACGCGTGTGCGTGGAACCTTCAGCGTCAGATCGGCGACGGCGGTTCGCTTCGTGCTCGTCGCATGCACTGAGGTGGGGTAGCCGCCGAGCGCGCCAGTGATGTGCAGCGCGTCTTTGACGCCGTCCGAGACACGCTCGGGCGTCGGCACACGAAGAGCGAGGAAGGCACCGTAATCTTGCGCTCGCGTTGCGCTCGGAGTGGGTGCGAGCTTCGCGGCGCCGGCACCGGTCTGTGCGCCGTAGGGGAGGGGGTTGGTGCCGTTCGCGGTGGCGGGGGCGGCCGACCGAGCCTGCGCCTCCAGGGCGGTCGTCACCCCGTCGGCTGCTGTCGTCTCACCGCTCGGCCGTGTCGAGATCACGACGGCGGCCGCGACGATCGCCGCTGCGACGGGGAGCACCAGCACGAGCGGCCGGCGCCAGGTGAAGCGGCTCGACGTAGACGGTTCGGCGGCGGCGGCGAGCAGGCGCACGCGGTCACGAAGCTCCGTGGGGGCGGCGATGCGCGCTGCGCGCAGTTCGGCGGTCAGGTCACGCTGCGACATGGAGCGCCTCCTCGAGCTTCTTGAGCGCCCTGTTCAGGCGCGTTGTGCAATTGGTGGTCGAGATGCCGAGCACGCGCGAGGTCGTGCCTGCGTCCAACTCGAGGACGACGCGCAGCGCGATGACCTCGCGCTCGCCGGCCGTCAGGGCCGCAACGGCAGCTTCGAGATCGGGCGAGAGGCCTTCGGCGAAGTGCTCGTCGAAACGCTCGGGGACTGCGGCGAGCTGCTCGCGACGCGTGCGGCGCCGCTCGGAGCGGAAATGGTCGAGAGCGACGGTGCGGGCCACCTGACAGAGCCATGTTTGCTCGGAGCCGCGTGCAGGGTCGAAGCGGTGCCAGAGGCGCAACGCGCGCTCGAACGTCGCACCGGTCAGCTCGTCGGCAGCCCCTCGGTCGCCCGTGAACCACGAGAGGTATCCGTAGACGTCGTCGAGGTGCGTCTCGGCAGCCTGGGAAAAAGTCATCGCACCCAGTCTTACGCCGCCCGTGGACGAAGCGTCACACATCTGTGAGCTTGCTCAGACGCCGTCTGTCCACCGAGCGTGCAAATCGCGCGCTTTCCAGATTTCCTCGGCGTTCGGGCCGTGCTTCTCGACGCCGGGCACCTCGAGGTATGCGGGCAGGCTTTGAAACGCGGGGTGAGCGAGGAATGCGCCGAGGCCCTCGCCGAGCAGGCCCTCGAGGATGTTCGCGTGGCGGTCGACGTTCGAGCCGAGCGGGACGGCGCTGTCGTTGAGGTGGAGCGCGTGGAGGCGTCCGAGCCCGATCCGTGCGTCGACCTCGTCCACGAGCGCGTCGACGACCGCGGGATCGGTGACGTCGTAGCCGGACGCGTAGAGGTGGCACGAGTCGAGGCAGATGCCGAGCCGCGGGTGACCGTCGAGGCGGTCGACGATGATCGCCAGCTCGTCGACCGAACGGCCGATCGTGGCGCCAGAGCCGGCGGAGTTCTCCATCAGCAGCCAGGTGTCACCGTCGCAGCGCTCGAGCACGCGGGCGAGCGCGGCGGTCGTCCGCTCGAGGCCCGCCTCGAGCCCGGCGCCCAGGTGCGAGCCGACGTGGAAGATGACTGCGTCGGCGCCGATCGCCGTTGCAGCGTCGACGGTGCGACGCAGCGTGTCGATCGACTTCTCGTAGATCACGTCGTCGGGCGCTGCGAGGTTGCAGAGATAGAGCGCATGGCACACGACGCCGACGATCGCCGCCTCGGCGCGGCGCGCATGGAACCGCGCCACGGCTTCCGGCTTGTGGTCTGTCGGCCGCCACATGCGCGGGCTCTGGGTGAAGACCTGGACGCAGTCGCCGCCCATCGCCTCGATCCGGTCGATCGCGGTGTCGATGCCGCCTGCTGAGGAGACGTGCGCGCCGAATTTCACCGCGTCCCTACATATCAGCCCTGAGAAAGACCTCGCTCGACTCCTAGGACTGCTGCCGGTTGAATCGACTGGGGGCACCGCGTGAGTGGGCCGGTCTCACGCGGTGCGGAGCAGCGTGTCCGACGTCGACTCGCGGCGTCTGGCCTTCGGCTTCGTAAGGGCCGGACTGGCGCAGGCGGGACCTACTGGGTCGTGGATATCGCCACTGATTCCCTCCATACGCCGGTTGAAGGGATGACGCTCGACCAGATTCGGGAGTGGTTGCGGTCGTGACCGTCTCGACGAGTTCAAGGCAGTGGCCGTCGCGTGAAGAGTGGGCCAAGGCCAGTCGCACGGTCTACTTCGACCTGATCGAGGACTGCTACCTCGCGCTAAGTAGCCGCGCTTCGAAGTACGCGACCCCAGAGGAGATCGAGGGGGCAATGGGCAAACGGCTTCTCTGATTTCATCGGAACGTGAACGGAATCTCGACCGGAGCATTTGAGCAGGAGCGGGACACGTGGAGCCTCGCCTTACGACGGACGCGAGAAGAGAACTGGGACTGCGTCGAACTGTGCGCGATTCTGCCTAGCCTCGCCCCCTCGCTTGGCGAGTACCTCGCATGTGACGATCTCGCCGATTTCACCCGCGTGTCCGTTCACGCCCCGTCGGAATCGAATCCACCGACGAGGCCATCGCAGAGTTGCTGCAGCTTCCTCTTGACGGAGACGTGATCCTCCACCCGGATCTGTATGCCGCCGCAGATGCAGCGTTTGAACTGGGAGAACGGGCCGTCTTCGAGAACATGGATGTTGCAAAGCGCTTCGGGAAATCGGTCGAAGACCTCGCGCTCGTGCTCGACCACTTTCCCGCAGCCGGGTTCTGTCTCGACGTGGCGCACGTTTGGACGAACGATCCGTCGCTCGATCTAGGCCACGCGCTAATCGACGCATTCGCCCCGCGCCTCCGGCAGCTTCACGTCTCCGGCATTGAGCCGGATGGCACTCACCGCGTCACGACGCAGAACGACCTCTCGCTCTACGCGCCACTGCTCGAACGATGCAGCCGTGTCCCGCACGTCTTCGAGACGGTGCGGCGCTGACTCGTACCACGCGTCGCAGTCGCATTCCTGGACGCCCAAACAGCGGAACCAGAACCGCCGCGAGCGGCCCGCGCTTCTCGATTCCCGGCCCGCCGTCGTTCGATGTTGGTCAGGAGCTATCCCGACACGGCGCCCTATGGCTCGGGTCGAAGCCGTCAGGCAGGCGGTCGCCTTCGCGAGGGTGGACGCAAATGCCATTCCGGCGGCACGGGCCGCCATCGCGACCGTGCTCAAGCACTTTGTCCTGCATCGTCGCGTGACGCCGCTCGAAGGGATGACGGTCTGGCTGGAACCTGTTCCCCACGAGGAAGCCGTCACTGTTGCGCCCACGAGATCGAACCCGGGCTATCTAGGTGGCTGCGACGGCGAGTTGGCACGCGCGGCTTTGCTAGACGACTTTCTCAGTGCGTCCCTACGATAGAGAGCAGATGTCCGTCCGCGTCCGCATGGCTCCGAGCCCCACCGGCTTCCTCCACATCGGCGGCGTACGAACGTTCCTCTTCAACTGGCTGTTCGCGCGGCAGCAAGCCGGCGAGATCCTCCTGCGGATCGAGAACACCGACACAGGCCGCGAGGTCGCCGAGGCCGTCGACCAGATCAAGGAGTCGCTCGTTTGGCTCGGCATCGACTGGGACGGAGACGTTCGCTTCCAGCTCGACACGGCCGACACGGCGCGCGAGCTCGCCCAGAAGCTCCTGGCCGAGGGCAAGGCGTATGAGGACGATGGGGCGATCCGTTTCCGGCAGCCAGAGGAGGGAACGGTCTCGTGGGTCGACGCGGTGCGCGGGCCGATCGAGTTCAAGAACGAGCTCCTGAACGATCTCGTGCTCGTGCGTTCGGACGGACGCCCGACCTACAACTTCATCTCGCCGGTCGACGACATCACGGACGGCATCACGCACGTGATCCGCGGCGACGATCACGTTTCGAACACTCCGACGCAGATCAACATCCTGCGCGCGCTCGGTGCCGAGCCGCCTGTCTATGCCCATATTCCGATGATCAACGGCGCGGACGGGCGCAAGCTCTCGAAGCGACGTGACGCGATTGCGCTGGACGACTTCCGCGCAGACGGTCTCCTGCCCGCGGCGCTCTTCAACTTCCTCGCGCTGCTCGGCTGGAGCTACGACGACAAGACGACGATCATGACGCGTCAGGAGATCCGTGAGCGGTTCTCGCTCGACCGTGTCGGGTCGAGCCCGGCGATCCTCGACGCGAAGAAGCTCGACTGGATGAACGGGATGTACCTACGTGACCTGCAGCCGGAGGAGTACGGCCACTTCCTCTGCAAGTGGCTCACCGAGCATGGAACGGAGTGGCCGCCCGAGCGGGTCAACGCGACCGTGCCGCTCGTCCAGGAGAAGATCGAGAAGTTCTCGCAGTACCCCGACTTCGTGCGCTTCCTGTTCGAGGACGTCGCGCCGGAGGGCGCCGACGCGCGCATCTGTACCGCCGCGGCCGACCGGCTGGAGACGGCCGATCCATGGGAAGCAGTGACCCTCGAAGAGGTGTTGCGCGCGCTCGCGGAGGAGCTGGGCGAGAAGCCTCGGACTGCGTTCGCCCCGATCCGGCTCGCGCTCACCGGTACGAAGATCTCGCCCGGCCTCTTCGAGAGCATGGAGCTGCTCGGCCGCGACGTCACGCTCGCGCGCTTACGCGCGGTCAGCTCGCCCGCGGCGGCCTGAGCGGCTTCGGGGGCGCGAGCGGGTCGAGCGCACGCTGGAAGACACGCCATGCTTCAAGGCGGTACTGCAGGGTCGGGCGCGGGAGCTCGGAGCCGTTGGTGCTGTCCTCGGAGCCTCCGCGCCCATCCTGGGGATGAGGGGCGCGGCGTGGCACGTATAGGGGCAACGCCGCGCAGCCGGAGATGGATACGCCGCTCGACCAGGCTAGGGACGGTAGGCGAGAAACGACCCCGAAACGGCGAGCATGCCCGCGGCCCAGAGGGGCCAGAGACCGATTGTCGCTCCACCGACGAACGCGACCGCGCCGCAGAGCGCCAGCAGGAACGCGATGAGGAAACGGGCAATCGGCTCGCGGTCGTCGTCGAAGGTCTCCGGGTCCGCGGATTCCGCGAGGCCCAGCTGATG
Source organism: Actinomycetota bacterium (assembly GCA_013821525.1). GTDB lineage: Bacteria > Actinomycetota > Thermoleophilia > Gaiellales > Gaiellaceae > PALSA-600. Next base: position 3,642 of record JACDGR010000061.1, on the reverse strand, counting down.
TCGAGCGAGACGCACCCGGAAGAGAACGCCGCGCCACTCGTGCATGAGGGGAGTGATGCCGTCGGCGCCAAAGGTCGCCGCAGCGGCAGCCACTTCAGCGGTGAGGTCACGCGCCTGCTCGAGCGCGTCCGCGAGCTCGGCGTGTGCCGCAAGACCCCCCGGGGGCGGCTCGATGCCGTATGCGCGCTCGCCGGCGAGATGCAGCGCGTATTGCAACCTGCGCAGCGCAGGGGCGGAGCTCGGCTCGTCGAGCGCGCTGGGGTCGGCCGCGGCGAGGTCGAGTCGCGACAGAGTCCCCTCGAGCCCGGTCCATAGCTCGCCCATCGCGGTTGCGTAGCGCTGATCGGTGCCGGTCGCAGCCGTCACGCGCGAAATCGTACGTTACGATCGCTGGCCCTGATGACCGCCAAGGTGCCCACGGCTCTGGTCGTCGACGACGACGCGGCGTTGCGCTTGCTCTCTCGCGTCAATCTGGAGCTCGAGGGATTCGTCGTTCTCGAAGCTTCGACGGTCGTCGAGGCCGACGCTTCAGTGGCCGCCGTTCGGCCGGATGTCGTCCTCCTCGACGTCCATCTCGGCTCCGAGTCGAGCCTGGGCCTGCTGGAGCGACTGTGTGCGCTGGGGATCCCGGTCGTCCTCGTCACAGGGTCGGTCGAGGTCGACGAGTACCGCAACCGGGCCGACGCGGTGCTGCCGAAACCGTTCGCGCCGCAGGCACTCGTCGAGCTTGCGCGGCGGCTCGCTAAGGTTGACTCATGAGCGCGACCTCCGTTCTCAGCGCGACCGATTTCAGCTCCCGCCTCGAGCAGTATCTGTTCGAGCGCTCGGAGGAGTGGCGCGCCGTCCGCGTCGGTGAGAAGGAGGTCTCGGAGCAGGCTGAGATCGTCGGCCGCTACGCCGACCTCTTCAGTCGCGAACAGCTCGCGGCCCTCCGGCAGGCGGAAGAGGGCACGAGCGGCGACGAGCGCGAGCTGCTCTACCGGCTGCGCAAGACCTGCGAGTCGGGCCTCGTATCGGCACAGCTCGCCGAGCGCGAGGACGAGCTCGAGAATCGCCTCCTGGGCGCGCGCGTCACGTTCCGTGGCGAGGAGATGCCGCTGCGCAACGCCCAGGCGCAGCTTGCAGTGCTTGCCGAATACGCCGATCGCGAGGAGCTCGGCGCGATCCAGGCAGAGGCCAGTGCCGCCTTCAACGGCGACCGCCTCGAGCTGCTCGCCGCGACCGAAGAGCTGTCGGCCGACCTCTCCGAGATCCCAGGAGCGGTCGAGCGGAACGAGGAGGAGAAGGACATCTCGCTCCGCGACCTCTCGCGTGCGCTCGAACAGGCAAGCGTCGACTCGACCGAGAGCTACGAGCGGCTGCGCGGAACGTGGTTCGAGCGGCTGCTCGGCGCCGATCGGGAGGAGATTCCTTCGAGCTACCACACTGCGTGGATGCGCCGACTTTCGCCGCTCGAGTCGACGTACACCAAGGATCGCGCAACCGAGATCTGCCTGCAGACGCTGAACGCCCTTGGCTTCGACCTGAATGCCCAGCCGAACATCAAGCTCGACCTCGACGACCGCCCGCAGAAGTCGCCTCGCGCCTGCGTGATCGCAAGCGACCCGCCGAAGGTGGTGCATCTGATCACGCGAGCTCAGGGTGGGCTCCACGATTATCAGGCGTTCTTGCACGAGGCCGGGCACGCCTTGCATTACGCGGGGTGCGACCCAAACCTGCCGTACATCTTCCGTCGCATCTCGCGCGACCACGCGCTGACGGAGATCTTCTCCTACATCGTCGAGGCGATCTCGCGCGAGCCCGAATGGCACGAGCTGTACTTCGGTCTCTCGCCCGAGCAAGCGCGTGAGAACGCGGAGGCGACGACGTTCCTCGAGGCGCTGTTGTTCCGGCGCTACGAGGCGAAGCTGCGGTTCGAGCTCGACTACTGGTCGCGCTTCGGATCAGATGGGGGAGACCCGGCGCTGTACGAGCGCCTGCTGACCGGCGCCACCGGCGTGCGCTACCGCAAGGAAGGTTATCTCTCCGACATGGACGCCGGGTTCTACTCGGCCGACTATCTGCGGGCGTGGATCCGCTCCGCCCAGCTACGCAGCCACCTCGTGCAGGAGATCGGAGACGACTGGTGGCGCAGCCCGCAGACCGGCGACCTGCTGCGCGACCTCTTCCGTGAGGGGACGAAGCCGACGAGCGAAGACATCGCGGGCCGGCTCGGCTCCGATCCGCTCGACTGTCAGCCGCTGTTGCACGAAATCGGCGCCTGAGCGTTTCTGCCCTCTAGGCAGACGGCTGCTACGACTTCGGCGTGGAGCCGACTGAACGGCAGCGGCCGCCGCGTCCCAAACGCGCGCGAGCGACGGTGCGGACGACGATTGAGATCGGCGCGTACGCGGTGCTGGCCGTCGTCGTCCTCGGTTTTCTGGCGGTCGTCCTGCATGGGGCTCGGGGACACAGCGCGCCACCGCGGAGCACGGTCGTCGTCAGCCAGACCGAGGACTTCGCGACGACGGATCCAGCGCTCGCCCAGGGTCAGCAGGCCTGGGAGCTCGAGTACGCGACCTGCGCCAAGCTGCTCAGCTATCCGGCGAAGCCCGGGTATGCGGGAACGCGCCTGGTTCCCGAGGTTGCGACGTCGCTGCCGGCGATCTCGGTCGATCGTCTCCTCTACACCTTCACGATCCGTCGGGGCTGGCGGTTCAGCGACGGCAACCCGGTGACCGCGGCATCGTTCGCGCGCGGGCTCGAACGAGCGCGGTCGCCCCGACTCGTTTCGCCGGCCTCGGCGTACCTGCGCGAGGTCGAAGGCTGGCGCGCGCAGGGGCGAACGCTCACGATCAGGCTGCGGACTGCAGCACCCGACTTCGCCCAAAGGCTCGCGCTGCCGTATTTCTGCGCTGTGCCGGCGACGACGCCGAACGAGCAAACGGACGATCTACCCTCGGCGGGCCCGTACGCGATCGCGCAGTACACACGGGGGCGCTCGTTGCTGCTGCATCGCAATCCGTACTACGGGGGCTCGCGCGAAGCGCACGCGAAGTCGATCCTCTATCGCTTCGGCGCATTTCCGTCGCAGATCAAGTTGCAACTGGAGCGCGGCGAGGCCGACTACGGGGTCGTCAGTCCGGTGGCATTCGAGTCGCTTGCGTCGAAGTTCCGTGGGGATCGCCGACATCTGTTCGTCGTTCCCCAGCCTACGGTTGCCTACCTGGCGTTGAACACGCAGCGTCCGTTGTTCAAGGACAACCCGCGGCTCCGGCGCGCGATCAACTACGCGCTCGACCGACCGGCGCTCGTGCGCCTGTTCGGCACGCATGGGGCCCGGCCCGGCGACGAGTATCTCCCGCCGGGCTTCCCGGGCTACCAGGCTCAGCACGTCTACCCGGTCGGCCCGCCCGACCTTGCGAAGGCGCGCCGGCTCGCCCGCGGCCATCTGCGGGGCGGTCACGCCGTCTTTCTCTCCTGCGGCTCGCAGGATTGCCACGACCGGGCGGTCGTCGCGGCCGAGGCGTTGCGGAAGATCGGTTTGCACGTTCGGGTCGAGACCTCGCCGGGCGTCGGCGGCTTCACGCTCGCCGGGGTGCGCGGGACGAAGTTCGACATCGCAGACGTGATCGCGCGACCCGACTACGGCGACCCGTACGG
>JACDGR010000461.1 GCA_013821525.1 Actinomycetota bacterium | reverse complement strand
CATGCCCGGTTCGACGTCGGCGAAGACGGTCGGCCGGTAGTAGAAACCGTGGCCCTCGACCCGCTCACCGCCGGTCAGGAGCTTCGCGCCCTCCTCCTGGCCGATGCCGGTGTAGGAGTGGATCTTCTCGACCGCGGTCTCGTTGATCACCGGGCCGATCTCGGTGTCGTCCTCCCACGGCGCGCCGATTTTCAGCTTCTCCGCACGCGCGACGAGCTTCTTCTGCAGCTCCTCGTAGACGCCACGCTGCACGATCACACGCGAGGCGGCCGTGCAGCGCTGGCCCGCCGTGCCGAACGCCGACCAGACGATGCCGTCGACCGCAAGGTCGACGTCGGCGTCGTCCATCACGATGATCGCGTTCTTGCCACCGAGCTCGAGATGGACGTGCTTCAGCTCGTCGGCCGCGTTCTTCGTCACGAGCACGCCCGTCTCGCGCGAGCCGGTGAACGTGATCACCGGAACGTCGGGATGGCGCACCAGCGCATCGCCTGCCTCCTCGCCGAAGCCGTGCACGATCTGCACCACCCCTTCGGGCAGCCCGGCTTCGTGCAGCAGGTCGACGAAACGCTGCGCGAGCAGCGGCGTGTCCTCCGCGGGTTTCAGCACGACCGTATTGCCACAGACGAGCGCCGGTGTGAGCTTCCAGGCGGGGATCGCGATCGGGAAGTTCCACGGTGTGATCGCGCCGACGACGCCGACGGGCATTCGGACGCTCATCATGAACTTGTCGCGCAGCTCGGACGGGGTCGTCTGGCCAAAGAGACGCCGACCCTCGCCGCCCATGTAGTAGGCCATGTCGATCGCCTCCTGCACGTCGCCGCCGGCCTCGGCCTTCACCTTGCCCATCTCGCGCGTCATCAACTCGGAGAGCTCCGGCTTGTGCGCCTCGAGCACCTGCGCAAAGCGGAAGAGGATGTTGCCGCGCTCGGGGGCAGGCACGAGACGCCAGTCCTCCCAGGCGGCCTTCGCCGTCGCAACTGCGTGCTCGACCTCGGCGGCGCCGGAACGCGGGAAGGTCTCGATCACCTCACCCGTCGAGGGGTTCAGCGACTCAAAGGTGGCAGCGGCCATCCGGCGATCCTAGCCAGGGCCGGGCGGACGAGCGCGCGACACCCATGCGGGCTGCGGCGGCGCCTCAGTCGGAAGGAGCTTCGGTCTCCGGGAACGTCCCGGTGACGCGCGGGCGGCGCCGGTCGCGAGTCTCGCGGCGCTCCTTGAACGACTCGGCGTCCTGCCCGTCACGGCGATCCGGGCCTTCGCGCCGGTCGACGATCACGGTCACGTTGGGGTTGTCCTCGTAGTAGGCGACCATTCTCTCGAACAGGTCGCCCTCGAGCTCCCGCGGGATCACGCAATAGATCACAGGCTCAGTGTACGAATCGTGGCGGAAGACGCTAGTAGCAGTGGCGGATCGACGGCCGTCGGAGAACCGTTCGCTAGAGCCGGGCGAGGTCCGGGACGATCCGGCCTGTCTCGTCCATGTGGGCGTTCCACGTCGTCAATGCGCTTTCGAGCTCGGACGGGTCGTGGCCGCGGCTCTCGAGCCGAACCGGGTTATCGGAGTCCGGCGAGACGCGGTACTGGTACCACGAGATGTCCCAGGCAACCGTGACGACGACCTCCGCGTTGACGCCCGAGAGCGCAACCACGGAGACGCGCGGATCGCCGAGCGACTTCCCGATACCGCCGACGGTGCGCCTGTACTGGGACGCGTTGAAGAGATCGGATGCCTCGACCATCGAGAGCTCGTCCTCGGAGAGCCGGCGGAGAATCGGCTCGGACGCGATTGTCTCCTCCGCACCACGCGGCCGAGTGCCGAGGATGCCCTTCAGCCAGCCGCCGCCACGGCGCCTGCGTTCATTCGGCACCGTCGGCGAGGTCGGCGCGCCCTCGCGCAGCCACCCGTACTCGAGCGCAGTCTCGCCGCAGAGCGGACAGACGTCCACGTAGTCGGCACCCCCGTTCGGGGAGAACCTCGTCGTACGCTCCCCCATCAGCAACGTGCGCTCGCAGATCGCGCACGTGCGATCGACTGCTGCCCGCGTAACGCGCGTCATAGGCGATTCACGGTAGCGGTTCGCGGTGGTGCGAGAGCTATTTCGTGCTGCCGTGTGTGATCTTCTGGACGACGCACGTCGAGACCTGGCGGATCCGCAACTCCTCCAGCGGGCCCTCGACGCAGGGCATCCCGCCGGCGCCGGGCCACCCGGCCCATCGCGGTCTAGGGATTCTCGGCGGTCGCAAACGTCGTCAGGTCCGGCCCGCCCGCTATCGAACACTCACACGGCGAGAACCTCCCGGTCGCGCTTCGCTGCCTCGACGAGCTTCTGCGCGATGTGAGCCGGCACCTCCTCGTAGCGGAGGAACTGCATGTGGTACTCGCCGCGGCCGCCGGTCAGCGAGGTGAGGGCGGCGTTGTAGGCAAGCACCTCCGCCATCGGCACCTCGGCCCTGATCGTCGTCATGCCTGCCTTCGGCTCCATGCCGTGCAGCCGGCCGCGCCGCGAGTTGAGGTCGCCGTTGATCGCCCCCACGGACTCGTCGGGCACGGTCACCTCGAGCTCCATGATCGGTTCGAGCAACGTCGGCTGCGCCTGC
>JACDGR010000060.1 GCA_013821525.1 Actinomycetota bacterium | reverse complement strand
CGTCCGGACCTACCCCTCGCGCGCGGCCCACCGCGGCGACTGCCGCCATCGCGAGGATGCCCGAGAGCGCGCCTGCGACCGGGCGAGGTACGCGAACGTGACGTGCGCCCAGCTCGACGACCGCGACTACAAGGCCAGCCTCGAGGTGGAAGATCGCTACAGCGGCGGCGGCGGCTATCGCCGTCGCCGTGTTCTCCCTCCTGCCGATACCCCAGCAGGCCAGCGCCGCGAGTGACGCTGCCAGAGCATCGACCGAGCCGATCGCCCACATCATCGGCGGTACAAACACGCCCAAGTACGCCCACCTCGACCCCACCGCACTCGCAACAACAACACCGACCGCAGCCGCTCCCATCACCCCGAGCAGCTCGAGCCCGCCGACCCCCGCGACTCCACCCGTCACACACGAGACCGTGCTCGACCAACAGGCTCGACCGCGAGCATACGAGCTCGTGTCCGGGAACAGCAACGCGTGCCGGCTGATGATCCAGTACGAGCCGAACGCCGCGTAGACCATCGCAACTCGAGCCGTGCGAAACGTCATGCCGTGCCGCCGGAGTCCGGCGCCGCCGCCGGAGCAGCGGAGCTGCTCTCGGCCGGCTGGCGTGCGGAGCGCGGGAGGCTCGGTCGTGCACGGTCGTACGGAATCGCGGCGCCGAAGGTCGAGTAGACGTTCGCAATCGCACTAATCATGAAGAGCTCACGTTTATTGATGTGCCGGCCACGGTGACCACCGCTCGTCTGCGTCCAGACCCAGATCGCGAGAAACAGGTTCACGGGCGAGATCGGGATGCCCATCAGCTTCGCCCGTCGGAGATTGCGGAGCGTCACGTGGTACTCGATCCGGTCACGCACCTGCTTATCGAGCGAGTCGAGATGCTGGCTGACCAGGTAGACGTCCCAACCGTTGTGTCGATGGGTCGAGAACCAGTTGACGTACCGAGATCGAAGCGTCTTATCCTCGTCCCACATGCGCGCGTTCAGCCACTCATGCGCCTCGTCAACGACCGCGACTCCCCGGCCCTCCTTGATCCGATGCTCACACCGGCCGTCCGCCGGCGCACCGCACACCTGGCAGCCAAGCTGCCACTCCATCAGCTCGTCGAGGGTGCGTACTACCGCGCAGCGATCCTCGAACCGCGCGATCCGCGCCCGCTGCCAGCGCCGCATCCCGAGAAACGCCAGCAACCGACAGAGAGGGTTTCGATTGGCCAGCAGGCGAGACCAGTCCGACCGCATCGGGACGTTCGTCACGACCATCTTCCCCTTCAGCAGCTCGTCAGTGATCTTGCGCACGCAGTAGTACGACTTCCCCGACCCCGGCGTCCCCGTCACACCGGCGATCACAGCGCTTTCACCCACCGCAGCGCGACTTGCAGAGCGTAGACCGACAGCAACAGCGTCACGACCGACGACAACACCCCGGCGAGGCTCGTAAACGGGATCAGCCACCCGATGAACGACAGGCCACTCGGCAACGTCGGGAACGCAGGCATCGCCGGAAGCGCGACCAGGAGCACCGCCTCCAGAGCTCCGATCGCAACGATGAGAGCGTTCGACGTCATCACCGCGCCGGTCTCGACGTAGCAGATCATGTTCGACAGCAAACTCGACAGCAGCGCCGTCACTCGCCACCACCGCCGCCGCCCCAGCCGAGCAGTTTATGCGACATCGACCACACAACCCCGAACGTCGCCCAGAAGAGGATCACCGTCCTGATGAGCAGCGCGAGCGGGTTTAACACCGTCAGATCGGCGCTCATCGTTCCGGCAAGCGGAAAGTTGATGGAGAAGCTAGGCGCAGTCGTGTCGCTCCCGCTCAGCCCGTTCGCAACCCACGCATACACACCGAACGGAAACTGGTTCGTCGGCGCGTTCGATAGCAGCGGCGTAAAGTCGACCGGCGGACACGTGCACGAGCTCCCGCCGCCACCCGTCGTTCCGCCCGAACAATCGCCGCTCGGACAATCAACCGGCGGTGCGGTCGTGGGGTTGTACCGCACAGTAAGAGCCGCGCCCTTGTCGATGACCGGAGCCGTCGTCGGCCACGTCGCAGGATCGAACACGCGCGACCCGGCGACTACGCGAGTCACCGCCTGCGGCCCATAGCCGTCGAGCACCGAGCTCTCGGCCGTGTTCGTGAACGTCCCCAGATAGCCCGCCGCGTTGAGCCGCGACTCGTACGCCGAATACGTCTCATTCACGTTCGGAGCAAACAGCGTCATGTTCGTCGGCGAGTTGACTCCACCCGGACAGTACGTTGCGTCGAGCTGGCAGTTCGTCCGATCGACAGCCCCACACGAGCCCGCGCCAGTACAGTCGTTGATCTCCGACCCGGCCGCGTTGTGGATCTCCGTCAGCGTCGAAGTGTGCGACGAGTTGATCACCGTCGAGACATCCCCGCTTCCCGCGCTCGTGCCTGCGTTCGGCGCGGGCTTCAACATGTCTTCAAACTGTGCGTCCGTGAGTCGAATCGAGAACTTTCGGTAACTCGTCTCACCACCCGAGCTGCTCGAACCCGTCGTCGTCGCCGTCGACGGCGTGCAACCGCACTTAGCGAGCACATCCTGATACACCCGCCACGATCGCACCGTCAACCCCTTAACAGCGTTCTCCACAAAGTTGCAGCGACCCGCGTTGTTGTAGTGATTCCCGCCGTAAATCCCGTCGTTTGAAACCGTGTAGTTCGTGCACGGCGCGATGTCAGTGATGTAGTCATGAGGGAATCCGTTGAAGTAGCAGTTCGCCGTTGCGTATCCGCCCTGATTCGTTGTCGTCGTATAGCTGCACGCACCGTCCGACGCCGGCCCTGAATTCACAACGAACCACCGATAGCCCGTGCCACCTCCGACCGCGCTTGCATCCCCCGTCAGCCATTCGAAGTGCACATCATCCGCCGTCGCAACATCGTCCGGTAGCGCCGCGTAATAGACCGGCGGTTGACCCCAACCGAAGTGCTTATTGATGATCCCGCCGATCCAGAGCCCCGTCGTCAGGCCCGTCGCCCCGGTCGCCACTGCCGATGCCCCGAACATGAACTTCGAACTCCACGAGCTCGCAGGCGGAGTCTGACCCGCGAGTCGAGCCGCTTTCCAAATGCCCCCTTCGGCCTCGCCCGTCCAGGTCGTCGGAGCTCCACTCGGCGGTGAGTACGTCCCGCGCCCTGGCCCGAGCGTATTCACGAACTGGCCATCCCTCGAGTCCACACTTCCAGACGACAACACCATTCCGACCGGCGTCTGGTTGTAGTCAACGCCTCCCGAGGCTCGTGCAACATTCGGAGCGATCGCCGCCGAGAGGCTAAACACGACGATCGCTCCGAACGCCGCAGCTAGTGCGTGAACCGCTTGACGAGCCGCCAGCCGATGAAGATGGCGAGCAGCGATCCACCGACCCCGAGTACGTACGGCAGCGTGGACGTGATCTGCGCAGTGATCGAGGTTGTCGCCGGTGAGAGGTCGAAGGTCGTTGCCCCTGCGAACGGGACGAGGACCAGCGCACCCAGGGCGACTACGGCAACCGCGACGAAGCGGCCCCGCATCGACGTGATGAGCTTGGACATTGTGAGCACCTCCTTTCCTAACTAGACGACAAAACTTCAAGGCTCACGACGCTGTTCTCGGACATCGCCCACCGCCTGCACGATCTCAGCGACGAGCGCCAATAGCACGACGCCGAGCACCACGCCGAGCGCGTAGCTCCCGACTGCGATCACGACGTCAGCTTCCGCATCAGCGACCAAGCCGCGACCGGCGAGGCGATCGCCAGCGCCAGATAAAACGCAAGCTGGAAGCCCGCCAGAATCGCCAACGAGTCGAGCCCGGTGGGCAGCACAGACACGAAACTCACAGCCCTCTCACGCCGAAGATGTGCTGCACCAACATCGGCAGGAACCCGGCACCGAGCACCGCGCCGACGAGCACCATCAGGTCTGTATGAGTTAGCGTGGCCGCGCCGCCGCTCGTCGTCTCGATCTGCTCAAGCCGTTCCGCCTGCACGGCACACGACTGCGCAGCAACAACAGCAGCGGGATCCGTGTACGCACTCGGGCTCGGACACGACTGCACGTACCCCGACGCGCCCGCGTTGTCGATCCCGACGAAGAGCACGAACAGCGCGAGCGCAGCGACCGCGGCCACGACGACGAGCTTCACTTCGTCACCACGAGCATCGCCACGACGGCCGCGCAATAGGCCACGGTCGAGATGGCCATCACGAGCAGGATCGTGCACGTGCTCAATGCCCGACCAGCCCGTTACCGAAGAGCAAACGCAAAACAGCGACCGCGAGAAACGCGAGCGCAATCCAACGATAGCCGTACCGGCCACGCGTCACGCTGCGACACCGAGACCTACGAGCTCGTCCTCCGCGCAGTCAGCGCAGAGATGGAGACCGCTGTCACTGAGGACGACAGAATCGACCGTCCAGCCGGCCGCGGCGCAAACCTTGCACCACGGGTACCAGGTCGAATGGATGTCGATCTGCTCGGTAGGGGAGAGCATCGCTAGGCGACGTTCTCGACAGCCGGGAACTCGGCGACGGCCTGGAGCTGCTCGGCCGCCTGGAAATGCTGAACCTGCACCTTGTGCCGCACGACGTTGCGGTCGGTGCCCTTGATGACCTTGGTCTCCGACGAGATCTCGCAATCGAGATCAAGGCGGACGACCTGGTCGCCGTCGACCTGCTCGCCGAGGCGTACGAGCTCGTCGCCGGGGATCTCGGCCGTGACTGAGAAGCGCACGCTGGGCGTGTCGCGGCCGTTCGGGTCGTGCAGGTCGAGGTAGTAGTACTTGGCGCCGTTGAAGTCGTAGTGTCCGACGCCGAGCACGCGGACTCGCTTAAACTTGCAGAGCATCCGGGTCTCCTCCTGTGAAGCACCACAGGAGCGAGCCCGGATCAAGCGGCCGGCCGGCCGGAACCTTCCGAGTAACGACCGGCAATCGCCGCCCAGCCGAGAATGCACGAGAGTCGGTGTTATGTCAAGTCAGAAGAGGAACCGCCCGGAGCCGACTGAACCTTGCGGCACTGGAGCTCCCACCCTCTCGATCAGCTTGGCGATCGCTGCAGATGACGGCCTGCTGGCGCTCTCAGCCCCGCTTGCTTGGGGCGTTGCGCGCCAATCCACAGAGTTCTCCCCAGAGACCGGTGAAAACCCGTGGAAATGTGGACAATTTCGCGCCCGCAAAATGCGGACTTTCCCGGCTCAGAGGCCTTGAAAGGACCTGTCAGGCCCAGTAGCTTCCCCTTTGCACCGAGCACGGAGCGCGAGTAGGTCGAAGCCGCTCCCGAGGGCCGTAGGGCGAAGCCGCAAGGCGGAAGGCCGAAAGTTCCCGGGGAAGGTGGACAAAAGCGCAACCGGCTCGGTGAATTTTTTTGGTCCGACACGGCCGGCCGCCGGCTCTCGGCTCAGGATGCGCCGCCCATCCCACCGCGTGACTAGGATCGAGGCATGCATCTGCGTGCCCCCGCTTTCGCCCACGGCGTGATCTCGTTCATCTGGGCCGTCTTCTTCGGCCTGGTGATCTGGCTCGGCGGCTCGATGATCGGCTTCAACGGCGCGATCACGTTCATCGTCGGCTGCGTCGCAGCCTTTCTGATCTTTCTCTACGTCCGCGTTTACGGCGAAGACGAGCCGCGCCGGCCCTGAGGGCTGACGAGCGCGCCAACGAGCAAGCGCGCCAGGTCACCGCCGATCGCCTGCTCCAAACGCACGGCTGCAGACGGCCGGTCGTCGGTCATCGCTGTGCAGTGGATGAGGAGCAGTCCTGCTCCCCTCGGAGGATGCGGCTGGAGGTTCATCGGGCTCCCTGCCCTTATCGACTCTTGCGCCCCGAAACGAATCCCTGGCGGGAGGGAGCGGTTCTACTCAAGTGCGAGACGCCGAGCGTCGAAGGAGCCCGCCCAGAGCTCCGCATGGAACTCCTCGATCGTTGCACCCGTGTCCGCGCCGAAGAGGTGCTCCACCACACCCACCTCGCGGTCGTTCACGAACGGCACGTCGACGTGAGCGCGCGAAACGAGGTTGACCGAGTACCTGCCGCAGGCCGGGCACTGGACGAGCACCCCGACCTGCTCGCTCGACGCTGCCGGTGCAAGGAGCCGAAACGCGGACGGGAACACGGGCCGCGGCCGCTCCTCCGGCCAGCAGAAGAAACTCCAGGGCCACTCCCCCGCCCTGATCCGTGTCGCGGCGAGGTCGCCGAGCTCGTGCGCGAGCGACTCGGTGCGGGAGGTCATCAGGTTCAGATACGAGGTCGTGTCCTCGAGGCCGAGCGGCGCCCAGTCGAGCTCGTCGTGGGTGAGCAAGCCCGGATGCTCACCGCCGCAGCCGCAGTCGAACTCGACCCGGAAGACAGCTGGGCTATGCGCGCCGGGCAGCTCCTGGAGCCGCCGAAAGCGCGACAGGCGAACGTGCACCCGGCCGTGCACGGGACACGCAAACGTGTAGCTCGTCGTCAGCGTGTCGTACATGGCTGAGTCTTACCCGAGCCGGCGGATGGCCGCCCAAGACGGAAAGGTCTCTGTCTTCGACACCTTCAACCGGTTGGGCTGTCGCCATCGCTGACAGGCGTCGAAGACCAGTACGCGCTAGTACTCGATCAGCGCGTGCAGGTCGACGTCGTGCAGCCGCTTGCGGCCGTCGAGGAACGTCAACTCAATGATGAAGCAGGCCCCCACCACCACTCCGCCGAGCTGGTGCACGAGCTTGCAGATCGCCTCGACGGTGCCGCCGGTCGCAAGCACGTCGTCGTGGATGACGACGCGCGCGCCGTCGGGAATCAGGTCGGGATGCAGCTCGAGGGAGTTCTCTCCGTACTCGAGCGCATAGCTGACGCTGATCGTCTCCGGTGGCAGCTTGCCCGGCCGGCGGGCGGGCACGAATCCGATGCCGGCTGCCTCCGCGATCGCCGCGCCCAGGATGAACCCGCGCGCCTCGGCACCGATCACGAGGTCCGGCTGCTTCTCCTTCACCCACTCGGCGAGCTGACCGACCGTCTGCTTCAGCGCGGCAGCGTCCGCGAGGAGCGGCGTGAAATCCTTGAAGCCCACCCCGGGCGTCGGAAAATCAGGGACCTCCCGGATCTTTGTCCGCAGGTCGATCACTCGGTGGCCCCGTTCACTGCGCCAAGTCTCGCAGGTCGCGCCAGAAGAGGAGCGACTGGAGCTCACCCGCCAGCTCGGCGAGCTGGTGCAGGTCGCGCAGACCCTGCGCGCGGCGCTCGTTGCTCCGGGCGCGCAGCGACGGCGCAACGAGCTGCTCGAGCAGCGCAGCCTCCCGGCCGGCCGCGGTTCGAAAGGTGCGCAGGTGACGAGGATCGACTCCGAAGCGTGCGAGCTGTGCGCACGTGGCTGCGACGTCGGCATCCGACTCCGGGTAGCGCTTGTCGTTGCCCACGCCCTGGGGGCCGAGCAGGCCAAAGTCCTCGAGCTCCTTGGCGAGTTGTGTCGTGATCCCGGCGCGATCGCAGAGCTCGTCGAGCGGGATCAGCTCCTCGACCGCTCCGAGCGCGGTCGGACGGCGGCGCTTGCGATCTTTCTGCCCCGGCGCGTCGAGCTCGTCCTTGATGACGCGCAGCGGCAGGAACTCGTCCCGCTGCAGCCGTAGGATCGTCTGCAGCCGCTCGAGGTCGTCCTCACTGAAGAGCCGATACCCGCCTTGCGTCCGCCTCGGCGTCAGCAGTCCCTCGTCCTCGAGATAGCGGATCTTCGAGATCGAGATGTCCGGGAACTCCTCGACGAGCCGCCGCACGACCTCGCCGATCCGCAGCAGGCGTTCCCGCTGCGGCGGCTGCTGTGCGGCGGTGCTGGTCACGGGATGAACGTCATTCGGTACTTGCCGATCTGCAGCTCGTCGCCTTCCCGCAGCGGCTCGGTTGCGTTGTCGATGCGCTTGCGATTGACGAACGTGCCGTTCAGCGAGCCCTGATCCTCGACGGAGTAGGTGCCGTTCTCTTCGACGAGCACGGCGTGGTTCCGGGAGACGGTCACGTCGTCGAGGAAGATCTCGCAGTCCGGCGAGCGCCCGATGCGCGTGCGGGCACCGACGGGCTTGAAGCTCTCCCCCGCCCGGCCGCCGCCGGCACGGACGACGAGCGCCGGTCCTTCGAGGCCGAAGTCCTCGCTCTCGAGGTGCTCCCCGATCTCCCCCGGCGAGAAGGTCTGCGTCGTCTCGACGGCAGTCTCCCCCTTCGAGAGGAGGGCCCCGCAGCGCGAGCAGTAGTTCGCGACTTCGGGGTTTTGGAAGCCGCACTCGCTGCAGTAGACGATCACGCCTTCGGCGCAGCCTTCCCGGTCAGGATCTCGGTCAGACGGTCAACGTCGACCTGGTCGAGGACGCTCCGGCCACCGGAGGTCTGCAGGCGGGCAACGAGCTCGGCGCGCAGGATGTCGATCTTCCCGTGCAGGATCCGTCGCTGATAGCTGACGTCCCGCTCCTGGTGCTCGAGGTCGCCGATCATCTTCTTTACCTCGTCATCCGAGAGAGAGGCAAAATCTGGAAGCGGTTCCACTGTGCTGCCTTTCGTTTGTCGGTCGGAGGACCGGATTCCAGCAGACGGTATCGGAACCGTCAACCTCAGCTTAAGGGTTCAGGACCGGGCGCCGATCTCCTCCCGCTCGATCACACCGGAAACGATCTCGTTGATCTCGGCCTGAAGCTCCTCGGATGCCGCCGTGGTCTCGCCCTCCGCATAGAGGTGGACGAGCGGCTCGTCCGGGTCGGGAAGCACTTGCACCCACCCGCGCTCGTCGAAGACCTTGATGCCGTCCCGCAGGTCGACGTCCGCGGCCGCGAATCGCTCGTTCAGCACGCGCATCACGGTTCCCTTGAGCGCCCAGGGGCACTGCACCTGGCGGTGGATCAGCGTCGGGCGGGGCAGGCCGGCGACGATCTCGGAGATCGCGCCCCTCTGCGTTCCCGTGCTGCGCGAGACCGCAAGCAGCTCGAGCAGCTTGCAGAGCGACGCCATCGCGTCGTAGGCGGGCTGGAAGTCCGGGAAGATGAAGCCGCCGCCGACGGCCCCCGCGAAGATCACCCCTGGCTCGGATGCGACGCGTGTCAGCTCGGGCAGCGACGCGGGCGTCCGGACGACCTCGAGCCTGTCGTGCGTCACCTCCTCGATCTGGCTGGTCGTGTTGATCGGGACAACGACGCGCCCGGCTCGCCCGCTGTCGCCGAGCAGCTGCAGGAAGAGGAGCAGCGCCTGATCGGGTCGCACCTCCCGGCCCTGCTCATCGATCAGGTAGATCCGCTCGGCCGAGCGGTCGAACACGGCGCCGAAGTCGGCGTTCGCAGCCGGCACGAGCCGCCGCGCGCTCTCGATCGTCTCGCGCAGCCGGGCGGGCGACGGCCCGCTGTCGGACTCGAACGCATGCGCCGTGATCACCTCGACGCCGAGCGGCCCGAGCACGAGCGGCAGGACGTAGCTGGCTGCCGAGTACCCGTAGTCGACGATGATCCGGAACCCGCGTTCCTTGATCGCTGTCGCGTCGAGGCTGCTGAGCAGGTCGTGCGCATACGTCTCGCGCGCTCGGGCCGGGTAGTTGATGTCCCCGACCTCCGAGAAGGGCACACGCCGTAGCTCCTGGCGCGTGTAGTGCTTCTCGATCTCCTTCTGCAGTCTGGCCGAGAGCGCGATGCCCTTGCGCTCGAAAAGGCGGATCTGCACGGCCTCCGGATCGTGGGACGCGGCGCCGACGTGGAACGCCGCGTCGTAGCCCTGCGTCTTCAGGTGGTGCTTGCCGACCGGTGCGGGCAAGGTGCGCAAGTCGGCGACCTGGATGCCTGTCGAGTGCAGGCCCGAGATGATCGCGCGCTTGATCATCTGGTAGGCGGGCGCGCTCTCGCGACTCGCAACGACGCGCGCACCTCGCTTGAGAGCCGTTCCGAGCGCAGCGCCGAAGCGCAGCGCGATCTCAGGCGTGAGGTCGACGTTGACGAGACCGAGCACGCCGTCCTGGCCGAAGAGGCGGGCGGTGCTCCGCGACTCCCAGATCAGGCTCTCGTGGAGTTGCGCGCCGTACTCGACCTCCTTGTACGGGTAGATGCGCACACCGGGGTAGATGACGGCCTGGTCGCCGATCGTCACCTGGTCGCCGATTGCGACGCCTTCGTGGACCCGCGCACGAGACCGCACGTCGCAGTTGCGGCCGAGGATCGCTCCCTCGATCACGGCGTTGCGGCCGATGTAACACGACGAGTCGATCACCGAGCGCGACACGCGGCCGCGCTCGCGCAGCGTCGTGCCGGGGCCGAGCACCGAGTACGGCCCGACGGACGATTCGGGTGAGATCGTGCAGTAGTTGCCGATGAATGCCGGGCCTTCGACTCCTTCGACATCGTCGATCTCGACACCCTCCCCCACCCAGACGTCGCCGCGGATCTTCATGCCGCCGACGTTCAGCCGCACCTTCTCGTCGAGCGCGTCGAAGTTCGCCTGCCGGTACTGGTCGAGGTTGCCGATGTCCTGCCAGTAGCCCTCGCAGACGTAGCCGTAGATCGGCCGCCCCATCTCGAGCAGCAGCGGGAAGAGCTCCTTCGAGAAGTCGTATGGACGGTCGGTCGGGATGTGCCGGAGCACCTCGGGCTCGAGCACATAGATGCCGGTGTTGATCGTGTCGGAGAAGACCTGACCCCACGACGGCTTCTCGAGGAACCGCTCGACGCGCCCGTCCTCGTCGGTGACGACGATGCCGAACTCGAGCGGGTTCTCGACCGATTTCATGCCGATCGTCACGGCCGCGCCCTTCTCCTTGTGGAACTCGACGATCTTTCCGAGGTCGATGTCGCAGAGCGCGTCGCCCGAGATCACGAGGAAGGTCTCGTCGAGCACGTCACTTGCGAGCCGCACCGACCCGGCGGTGCCGAGCGGGCTCTCCTCGACGGAGTACTGGACGTTGATACCCAGGTTCTCCCCGTCGCCGAAGTACGAGCGGATCGCCTGAGGCAGGAAGGCGACAGTCACGACGACGTCCTCGAAACCGTGATCGCGCAGCAGCTCGAGGATGTGCTCCATGCACGGCTTCCCGACGATGGGCACCATCGGCTTCGGTTGGTTCGAGGTGAGTGGCCGCAGGCGCGTCCCCTCCCCTCCTGCCATCACAACGGCTTTCACGCGAACACCTCTTCCCGGGCCTTGCGTCCGTACAACACGAGTGAGACAAGAGCGAGGGCGAAGCCGATCCAAAAGATCCAGAGCGGCCAGTCGGTTGAGGCGTGGGTGACCGTCGAGCAGCCGACCCCGAGGAAGAGGAGCCAGGTCGCGGCCTTGCCCACGAGGTTCACCTCGAAGCGGTACCCGCGCGCCAGCATCGTCGGGGTGGCGGCGAGCAGCAGGAGGTCGCGGAGCGGGATCGCAAGCGCGGCCCAGGGCAATCGTCCGGCGTGCCATTCGAGGATCACGGCGGCGCCGATCATCAGGCGGTCTGCCAGCGGGTCGGCGAAGGTGCCGAAGCGGGACTCGACGTGCCAGCGCCGTGCGAGAAATCCGTCGACCTGATCGGTGATGCCCGCAATCAGGAAAATTGTTCCGGCGAGCCAGCTCCGCCCTTCGTGGGAGGCGAGGATCAGGCCGACGAAGACCGGGATCAGGGCCAGGCGAAAGATCGTGAGCGCGTTCGGCAGCTGGGCCAACGGCGTCGAACCGGTGCGGGCTGCCATGACTGAAAGGATACGGACGTGCCGACGCTCGCGATCCCCGGCTTCGTCAACGCCCACTGCCATGCCTTCCAGCGCCTCCTGCGGGGGCGTGCCGGCGGGGCTGACTTCTGGGCGTGGCGTGAGGAGATGCTGGAGCTCGCCGCGCGTGTGACCGTCGCGGAAATCCGCCGCGAGTACGTCGAGGTCTACCGCGAGCTGCGCGCGAACGGTTTCACAGCGGTCGGTGAGTTCCACTACCTCGGGCTCGACGAGGCGCGCGCCGCCGCGGACGCTGCGGCCGAGGCCGGGATCGAGTTCACGTGCCTCTATGCGTGCTACCTCCGCGGCGGGATCCCGCGCTTCCGCCAGGAGTCCGTCGCCGCGTATCTGCGTCAGCTGGAGTCGCTCCGGGCCGAGGGCGTCCGCGTCGGTCTCGCCCCCCACTCCGTGCGCGCCTGCCCCGCCGACGCGCTCCAAGAGCTCGGCCGCTACGCAGCCGAGCACGACCTCCCGCTGCACGTGCATGCGGACGAGCAACCGCGCGAGATCGACGAGTGCCTCGCAGAGCACGGCATCCGGCCGATCGAGCTGCTCGCTCGCGAGGGCTGCCTCGGCCCGCGCAGCGTCGTCGTGCACGCCACCCACGCCGACGGCGGTGAGCTCGACCTGTTGCTGGATGCGGGCTCGACGATCTGCGTCTGCCCGACAACGGAGGCGAGTCTCGGTGACGGATTCCTACCCGTCGCACGCGTCGCACATCGCGGCATCCGGATGTGCATCGGCTCCGACTCGAACGTCCGCATCGATCCCCTCGAGGAGCTCCGCGAGCTGGAAGGCATCGCGCGGCGTCAGACCGGCAAGCGCGGCGTGCTCACGCTCGACTCCCTGCTCGCCTGCGGCTCCGACGAGGGCGCAGCCGCGCTGGGG